>JAATVS010000266.1 GCA_014523695.1 Nitrososphaerales archaeon TH5895 | reverse complement strand
TTTCGTATGCGTTTTCAAATAGATCAAACTTAATGGCTGAAATGATCCTCCCAACCTTCGTGTCTCGTAGATATACTGCTGATCACCTTTAACGCTTAAATTCCAAATAAGAATTATGAATATCCAATGATTGTAGCCTTGTCTGCTGTTATCTACAAGAGAACAAACTTGCTGGGGGAGCATCTTTTGTGAAGAATTGATTGGTCTTCAGTTGATTCTACTGTGACGAGATTCCTAACTCGTGAATATAATATTGAATCATACATTCTCATTTGTTTGGCTATCTCAATGCACAAGCGATCAAAGCACCTCCTTTTATTATTTCATAAGCCTTGTGACTAGCACCAATGTGTAATAGCAATTAATCAGAATTGCCATTTTACTAAGGAGTCAGTAAACTGATAACACTGTACTAGCGGTTCATATCAATTATAACAATCTACGACGTTTGCATAATTAAGTATTTATTACTACAACATATAAGGACAGGTGGGGAAGAATGAGGAAGCATTATGCAGAAGAATGATTGCGTCTTTTAGATTCATACTCTACTATAGCGCTCTCCAGTTCAAGGGTTAGTCCTATCTCATCTAGTCCTTGCATCAACATCCTCTTATGAAATTCATTTATAAGAAAACTAAATGAATGATCACAACAAACTACCTTTTGTTTATCTAAATCAACTACAATATCCTCATTTTCAGAATTCTTAAACAGAAATTCTACATTTTGGCGCTCAAGCTGGACAGGTAAGATCCCATTCTTGAAGCAATTATTATAGAAGATGTCGGCAAATGATGGAGCAATTAGCACAGTAATACCAAAATCCCTTAATGCCCATACCGCATGCTCGCGGGAGCTCCCGCTGCCAAAATTATCTCGGGTAAGAAGGATTCGTCTTCCTGAATATCTCTTGTCGTTTAGAACAAAGTCAGTTAAAAGCGTCCCGTCGTTTTGATATCGCCAATTGTAAAAGAGAAATTCGCCATAGCCTTCCTTCTTTACCATTTTAAGAAACTGTTTAGGGATGATCTGGTCAGTGTCAACGTTTATCATATCCAAGGGAATAGCCTTATCGCATATGAATTTGAATGATTTCATCCCAATTTAGGCCCTTCTAAAACCATTCACGTACGTCTACAAATCTTCCTTCCACTGCTGCAGCGGCGGCCATGATTGGACTAACTAGATGAGTCCTTCCTCCGACTCCTTGTCTTCCTTCAAAGTTACGATTAGAAGTACTTGCACATCTCTGCTTAGGGGCAAGAACATCAGGATTCATTCCTAGACACATACTACAACCAGATTCGCGCCAATCAAAACCAGCATCCTTAAAAATTCTATCGATACCTCTAACTTCGGCAGCTCTTTTCACAGATTGAGAGCCCGGAACAACCATAGCATTGACTCTGGATGAGACAGTTCTTCCCTCAAGTAGTTTGGAGGCATCCATTAAATCTTCCAACCTAGCATTCGTGCAAGACCCAATAAATACCCGATCTATGTCTATTTCGGTTATAGGCACACCCGGCTTCAAATCCATGTACTCTAATGCCCGTTTTGCAGATTTTTCTTGTTCGACGTTACCATCTGCAAATTCTTCTGGGTATGGGATATTTTCTGTAACATCCACTACCATCGAGGGATTAGTCCCCCAAGAGACTTGAGGGACCAGTCTCGAAAGATCCATATTGACAGATTTGTCGTGACAAGTTTCAGAATCAGTAGCTAGGAATGATTTCCAATATTCAATCGTCTTTTCTAGCTCTTCTCCGGAGGGTGCTAATGGACGTCCTCTTATGTAATCGAAGGTCACTTCATCTGGAGCTATCAATCCAGCCCTTGCTCCACCCTCAATAGACATGTTGCAGATTGTCATTCTTTGATCCATTGAAAGAGTAGAAATTCCTTCACCAGTGTACTCGATCACTGAACCAATCCCTCCAGATATGCCTATATGTCTAATTGTTGAAAGAATAATATCTTTAGCAGATATTCCAGGTCGGTTATTAATCGTTCCAGTGAATTTAATGCTGAGGCTCTTCGGCTTGTACATCCAGAGACATTGTGTGGCAAGTACGTGCTCAACATCACTTGTACCTATACCCAGCGCAAAGGCTCCAAATGCGCCGTGAGTGGATGTATGACTATCTCCACAAACAATTGTCTTGCCGGGCAGCGTAAGGCCTAGTTCGGGACCGATGACATGGACTATGCCCTGTTGCGGGCTGATCATGTCAAAGAGCGTAATGCCAAACTCTGTACAGTTCTCTCTCAAAGTATGCATTTGGATGGATGAGTCACCATCAATTACTGGAAGGGAACGGTTAGTCGTTGGAACGTTGTGATCCATTGTTGCAAATGTCAGGTCGGGGCGTCTGACCTTTCGTCCATGCTGCTTCAAACCAGCAAAAGCCTGAGGGGATGTGACCTCATGTATTAAATGACAATCTACATAAATTAGGGATGGATTTCCGTTTGCTGCGTCCTTTTCTTGAAAAACCACATGACTATCCCAAATCTTATCAAACAGCGTCCTTCCCATCAATACTGCAATTTCAATCTACTCGAATATAATTATTGGCAGTACGCTCTGAAACTGAATAAATACCTTGGACGAAGATATTTGGGGTATGATACATAAGAAGAAATGATACGTTGACCTACTTAAAACCAATTCAATTGCTTAAAAGACATTAGATTGGACAATACTTAAATTTAGTATCTGTTTCATACGTGTAGGATGGATTTACAGAGTAGCGGATATTCAAATTACGTTATTGAGCATATTAAGAAAGGTACTACTACGTGCGCCTTAGCATGTAGCGATGGAGTAGTTCTTGCTGCTGACACGAGGGCAAGTGCAGGATTTTTCATCGCAGACAGACATGTCATGAAAATTCAGAAGGTTGATAGGCACTTAGGCATGACAATTGCAGGGGGCGTAGCTGACGCTCAAAATCTGGTCGACATCATGAGGTATAATGCCAATATATTTAGAATTTCGAATAGAAAATTGATGCCCGTTAAGTCTGCCGCTAGACTATGCTCGAACGTGCTCTTCAATCAGAGATATTTCCCGTTTTACGTGCAGATCATAATGGCTGGCTATGACTCCGAAGAAGTAGCGCAGATTTATAATATTGATCTGTTTGGATCAATGACTACTGAAAAGTTCATCTCAACGGGAAGTGGTTCTCCAGTTGCATATGGATATCTCGAAACTGAATTCCGAGATAACATGAAAGTGGATGATGGTTACAAAATTGCTATCCACGCGATAGCTGCGGCTATCAGAAGAAATGCAGGCACGGGCGACGGTATTAACGTTGTCATCATAGATAAGGAGGGTTATCGAGAACTCCCAAAAGAGATGAAGAATGCAGTTGAAGTACCCTACTGAATATGGCAAAGTTAAGTAGATAGCTTGTACCTCTGATAGAAATAATACCCGGATATATGGTCCACCCACATGGAATTTTCACCAATACTGATTGACCTGAATACACGATGACAGTAGGAAAGAGCACCAGCGAAGACAAGGCTTTCCTACTTGAATTACTCTAACAGTTATCCTTCCAACAACGCGCCAAAATTGTCTCCTCCTTAATATGGACATGTGTAACAGGTAACAGGATCCAAAATCCTGTACAGGTAAACTTATCTTTGCTATTCCTAACATATCATCTGTCATCCTCATATTCAAGAATTCTTATGTTACTATGGTTTAATGGGTTCCTATTCAAACTGTTCCTAACCGCCTTGTTCCCATAAATTACAACTTCTTCAAAATCGTTGGAACTGAGAAACGCCTTGAAGGCCCTAATGATTTCGTCGCGCAAATTCTCCATTACCTCGCCTTCGTCATTATTAGGCTCATTCGACAGATTATGTGCAGCTGGATAAATATCACATATTTCGACCGGAATTATACCCAAGAATGCACTATACGAGCAAATCTGAAATCCTTCATATTCCTTAACAAGATTTGTATAATGAGTACTAGAATAAAACGGCTTTATGTCTTGTTCAGGATAGAAGAGCACCCGTGACTTCGACGACTTAAACCTGGCAACCATCTCCCTGTATTGTTTTGCTTCCGGCCTGTAATAATCTATTGAATCATAGAAAAAAGCCGCCTTGTTTTTAAATCTCTTAGTCCCAGAATCCAAAATTTGATGGTTTTTTATGTAAATCAATGCTTCCATGAGCTTGGGGTGTGACCGTGCTTTCTGTACTATATATTCCCACAGCCTACCATCCATTATCGCCTGTTTTAACATACTGATCTCCAATTTCAAGACATACAGATTATGTTTTGCTAGTTGAATTGTCCTCGTATCGTAATCCATACTACGAAACTGCTCTACAGAAATAAAACTACATACGGGACAGCTACAAGGAAGATAGGTTAATTCATTGAGTTTAGCAGTTCCATACGGAGTAATGTATCTATTGTCACGTGCGTATAAAATATAGGAAGCTGAATCAAAGGTGTCACATCCCAATGTTACAGCAAGGGAAATGGCTAATGGATGACCTGCACCAAAAAGATGTAATGGTCTATTGGGTATGGATTCCTTAGCTATTAAGATCATCTTTGCCAATAAGCGGAAATCATAAGCTTCCATGACTTCGACAGGACTTCCGAGTGCAAAAAAATCAAATCCGATTTTCGCAAGTTCTTCGGTAGAATGCTTGACTAAATCGAGGTGTTCGGCCCCTTGAATTGTACCAACCCAAATCGGCCTCTGCATGTCACTCATTTCATCTGCCGCTATTTGATTCCGATGACCGAGGTGATCTTTAATCATATTTGCAGTAGATCTGGCATTTAGGAGGGTCTCTTCTACAAAGTCCCTAGCACGCTCATAATCCAATCTATAGCCAGTTGGTCTGTCTAATATCACGGGCAGATCACTTTTAATATCAATTTGGAATTTCGCCATTGTTTCTGGCCCTATCTCAATATCTCCATACTCTAACACCTGATACCCGCCAGAATCAGTCATTACTATTCCGTCAAAATCGATTAGGTTATGTATGCCTCTTCGTATTGCTTGTTCTTTATGACGTTTAAGCGTGATATATGCATTGGTGATCACAGCGTTGAATCCCAAATCTCTCAAGAACTGAGGACGAATTACCTGATCTGCGGGATGTATCACGGGAAGAAAGGCCGGAGTTTCGAGGACCCCATGCAGTGTCTTTAATTGCCCAATCCTTCCAGCTAGGTCAGTATATCTGACCTCAAAGGACAACTTTACTTCCTGTTCTCCCTCATGAACTCATCATATATTACTCTGACTCTATCGGCTGCTAAACCAGATCCTTCTTCTACCCCAGTTTCTGTGACTTTTATCTTATCCATAACTATAATCGCGCCTACATCTTCTCTAATTCTTACAAGACCAGGAAAAACCTTGGAAAGTCTTTCGGAAAGGGCTTTAAAATCAAAGGGCTTTTCCATTAGCTTTATCTCCTTTACATATACACCATTGATGATCATTTTCAGTATTCCAGTACCTTCAACGTCATTTAGGACCAAGTCAAGTCTCTCGTCGATGCCGGTTAATGTTCCTTTATATACTCTCTGATCTGATGTTTCTACAGAAACCTTTTTACCAAGAAACTGAATCGCTTCTTCGCCGAATTTGCGTATTAACACTGTGGACATGATCTTTACACCGGCTGTATAGACTTGGATATATATAATTGAATTACAAGGATGACCAGGCTAAGAAATATCACAGGGATGGGAAGGACTAGTTCCTCGGGTAAAAATTGAATGGATATAACAATCTAATAAAATCAAGAATATTCTAAGAATCGTCCTACATCACCTCTTTCGTTTACCAGTGATAGCCAATCTACAACCCCGATTTTTCTACCCGTGTTGCCCTTAATTAGGGAAATTATCTTTTCACAAATTTCGGTCGATGTAGTTTGGGTCGTATCTAACTCTGCGATTTTTTCCTTTCCAAAGCACTGAACTGAGTCGTACAAAATTACTCCTAAAATTTCACTGGCTACATTTTCTCTAATCTTTTCTACAGAATAATTTCTGCTTTCTAAAGTGCTAAGAATGGCGTATGGAGACCTACGCAGCACTATTGTTAAGTCGATCCATTCCTTTTTTAGGACATAAGGAGCTAGATGTCCCACTATGACTGTTCTTTGTGATTCTCCCAGCTTAGACTCAATAATAGCAGCTATTCTCCTTGAATCAATTTCTAAGTTAGGCGTTTGCAGAAAGGCATGATGTTGAACAGCCAAATCATTAATATCAATCAGCACCAAGTCCAAAATTTTTTTTAGCTCAAACGCCGTGGTGTGTTTGCCCACACCAGGATTCCCAGTTATGACTAACCTAAATGAATCCGAAATATTACCATCCAATTAGCGACTCAACCATTAAACCTTAAAATCATTTATGAAATTATCTATTGATAATATTTATTTGCGAAATATTCGGGATAAAGTAGAGATAGAAAGTAGCAGGTATTCGAGGAGATTGGTAGGGGATTATACAGGAGATATTATCGGATCACCGTAATATTCCATGACGAAGCTGGAAATGCGTGAGACCAATATGACCTATTGCGAATAAACTCGCTTCACACTTGCTTTAAGCGCTTTTCGTTTAATGCCAATCCCAGACGATTAGACTTGAAACCGGGGATCTAATCAAAATATACCTCCCATAGCTTTTCGCTCGAATGCATAGAAGGTAGCTGGGTTTTATATTGAAACCCGCATTCATCAAGTATCTGCTCAAACTCAAATTTTTCCTCCTGTGAAATGGGACCTTCTTTTTTTAACCATTTCATCAGGCGGGATTTGATTCTGTTTTTCAGGTATTCATCACGAACATATACGTACCATAGATTGTGAGCAGATCGAAGGTCCCTCAGCGAATTTCTGAGGAGGCTGTTGCTAGCCAATTGTCGGGAATAGTAGCTATTCATTAATTCATGATTTACATCGATCCATGATGGAGTCCGCCACCATGCAACACGGCTGTATCCAAATTCTTCATATTCACAACCACCATTGATACCACATTGTCCACCTTCGTCGAACGTAGTTATGATACACTTAGCGATATCAGCTACACGAAGCCTAAAATCTACCCCTGGCTCCATCCATCCAATGAATGCGACATCTATTGGTTGGGTAACGCATTCTATTGGGAGTGAAATAATGTATTCGGGTTTGGGTCTGTTCAAGTAATAGTAAATTGTTGCGTCTTTTTCTACACCAATTGCACTGGGGATATGCTGAATCACTTTATTTAAAAAGTCTCCATATCCACAGCCTACGTCCAAGTATTGTGGGTCGGAGGTTATTGCTCTTGCGATAGTAACGATCCGTAATACATCAATTTTGCGGTAGGTAAAGTATGTACCTTCGAAGAAAGGGAAAATATATCGTGCGTGATTGCGATAATCCGAACTTCTAGCGAATTTTAGATATTCTTGAAATGCATTAAGCAGGTCCTGGCTATTGAAAGGCATATCCTTCCTCCTTTACCTTTTTGTTTTAATATCTGTAATCAACTAATATACCAAACTCGATACTGTGAAATAAAATGTTGGATGTTCCCAAAAGGCTTATTAACTTCCAATAGGATTTGGACATATGGTTAGAAAATTCGAAGAATGGTGGGCTACTGTTCCTGATGATTTGAAAAGGAAGAGTCGACAAGGTGATGAGCAAAACAAACCACTGCTAAATCAGGTTAACTATGTACTATTGCATCTCCATTTGGCTGGAAAACATGATGCCAAGCCAAGTCACGAAGAGCTAAAGGATTGGCTGCATAGTGGACAAGTAGATGTTCTTAGAATGAATAAATAAGTTTTTTTAGTAGCTTTTTGCACCCGCTCTTTTTATTTCTTCAGTTTTTACATTGATATAACGCTGTTTTACAATTGACATAGTGTTTAAATACTCTTGAGGAGATGCACCATTAGTGAATTAGAAGATGCCAATGGCCATAATCCCAGATATAGACGAACAGAGATGTATTGGTTGTGCTCTCTGCGTAGAGATTTGTACAGCTTTAGGTCCAGATGTGCTCAGAGTAAAGCCAGTGGAAGGATGGAAAAGAGGAAAAGCATTCATCTTTTACCCTGAAAGATGTATATCAGATGGCGCATGCTTAGGGGTATGTCCTACCCATGCGATATTCTGGATGAGACCTATGGAATACACCTCAGGTCAACCGATTCCTCTCCACAAGAATGGTGTATTTGAGAAAGGTTGGGAAGAAGGTTAGTCGGACCGAGTAATCAAATTACCTTAACTACCGCATTTTTTTTACCATTTTTTATGACCTTTTCAATCTTAT
>JAATVS010000265.1 GCA_014523695.1 Nitrososphaerales archaeon TH5895 | reverse complement strand
TGACAGAATGTATAAGGAGATGACAGATCCTTCAGAGAAAATGAAATCACTTAGAAACAAAATAAATGACGCGGAGGGATATCTAGCAGTAACTCCTGAATATAATCGAAGCATATCTAGCGCAATGAAAAATACTTTAGACTATTTTTTAGAAGAGTATTATTTTAAACCATCGGCTATTGTTTCATATTCCCCGGGAATGTTTGGTGGAATAAATGCTGCTCAGCAGCTCAGGTAATATTTGCAGAGCTGGGAGCTCCGTCCATTTCTTCTTCTTTTACAATACCAAGAGTTCATAAGGCATTTGACGAAGATGGAAGACTAATGGATGAAGCGTACGACAAAAGGGTATTGAAATTTCTTGAAGAATATGAGTGGTATATTGAAGCCTTCAAAAACCAAAGAAGCAAAGGTACTCCCTACTAGACATTAGTCCTTTTGTCGAGGTTTATCATGTAAAAGCTAGCCTTTCCTACAATGATATGATGATGATGATGATGATGTATGTAATCACTCAACTATAGCAGATTAGTTGAATTTTAGCTGAGTATTGAAATTAAACTTTATATGAAATGCCGCATTAAAGCTCTCATTGGTATGTCAAATGCTGAATCCTACAGATGTAAGTCATGCGGTAGTGTCTTTAGTTCACAAAAAGATCTCATTCAGCATGAAAACTATGCAAAATATAGGAGGCCAGGTTATTGCTGGCAATAAAAGCGCCTCTAACAAAATAAAATAATCGGACAATGATTGAATCTAAATTAGAATATATTCATCACAGTCAGGACTTTCCTCTTCCCAGTTTCTTAGCTTCGTAGGAACATGAAGCTACCACCCCTCCTGCTCATTATTATATAGGTGATTAATTCATTCATATATTATTAAAGTTAGTGGGTATACATGATACTCGCTTAACCGGGTAGATGTTACATCCTTTATATCATGAAACAATCTCCTAGAGTAGTAAACATGATAACGCCCACTAATTCAACAAAATCGCTACTTTTGTGTAAATGTATCGATATTAAAGGGGATCTATTGACCATTTTGAAAATGAATAGTTGGTGTGACAAGTATGACAGTGTGACATAATATTATTGGTATACAGTGAAAAAATAAAGTAAGGCGGAAGTATAAGGATATAATCGAATCAGGTACCAAATCCAGCCTGATTATTAGATGATATATTCTGCAACCACATGTAACCTCAATGTATTCAAGACGAGTAGGTATTATATCTGGTGCTTTGCCCACCAACACCTGGAAGAGGGGAGAGCTGGGATCAGTAGAATCACAAGGAATACTTAATGCAATATGCCCTTTGCTGGCATATGATGTAGAGTCATACAACAAGATGAATTGATTTTGACTAAGGTTTAGTCCGCTTAGAAGTACAGTCAATGATGCTATATCAGTAGTGGCATTATGAACTTAGTCTAAAGCAGAAGATATCTGGTCATGCAATGCAACATCGATTCTTGCTTGCTGTGAGATAATTGTTTGATTATCTTGTTGAGATAAGAAAGGGCTAACTTCACCCTGTCTTGGGCTAATGCTGCTTCCTGTTATTACAACTGCAATGTAAACTAGAATCCCAAAAAGAGGGGTCCACTCCAAAAAATTCAAATGTCTTAAAGCTGGATGCTCAGTAGGAGAGCAAGATTTACCAGCAAGCTTCTAAATATACAACTATCCATTGTCAAATGAATTCGATAATTCAGATGTAATAATTATTGGAGGAGGGCTTGCAGGTCTTACTACTGCTGCGCTGCTTGCACGTTCTGGAAAAACAGTAACGCTATTTGAACGATCATCTAAAGAAATAGGAGGTCGTGCAAGGAGTACAGAAGTAGATGGTTTTTACTTTAATCAAGGACCACACGCTCTATTTCTCACTGACTCAACCGACTCAATTTTAAAAGAGATTGGCATCAATTTTACTGGAGGCATTGCTGGAGGGAAAGGGAAATCTTATTTAATAAGTGGTGGCAAGAAACGTGAAATTTCGGGTGATTATGGTAGTTGGCTATCATCTGGGAAGGGTGATGGCACTTTAGTGGAAACAGATGAAAGTCAGTTCTTTAAATCACCTACCGAAATGGATTTCTCACAATTAGAAGGAGTTACTGTACAGGAATGGTTAGACAAGAATATTCACAATACAAATGATGCTGAAATAATTAAGGCAATTTTGAGACTTAATACTTATGGAAACGATCCAGAGATTCAGAGCATAGGATCGGCGCTTCGCCAGATCTATGTGAATAGTCGTTCGGGGCCCATGTATGTAGATGGAGGCTGGCAGACACTCGTAGAGGGACTTCTAACAGTAGCCAAAAACGCAAATGCAAGAATTGTCATGGGCAAAAAGGCAATAAGCGTGAAAAGAACTGATTCTTCTGGATATCAAGTTCTGTTGTCTGACAAAACTCAGGTATCAGCTAAGATAGTTGTAATAGCGGCAGGTCCAATGGATGCTTATAGCCTCTTCGATGAAAAGGAGAGACCAGAGATACTGTCCAAGGCAGCAAAAGCAGCAAAACCCGTACGCCTGGTGTGTCTGGATATTGCTCTTAGCAGTCTTCCAGACAAAGATGCATTGTTTGCTTTGGGGGTAGACAGTCCACTATATTTTTCGGTTCATTCCGCATATGCAAAGCTTGCTCCTGAGGGTGGGGCACTAATCCACATCGCAAAATATCTTGGTACTTCAATTGCACTTAAGCCAAGAGAGGATCAGCCAGAGTTAGAGGAGCTCCTTGATTTAATGCAGCCAGGATGGAGACAGGTGCTTGTTAAGAAGAGACCACTGCCCAACATGGTGGTGTCTAATGCTGTCGTTACTGCTGCAACAGGTGGATTAGCTGGAAGACCTGATGCAAAGATTGCAGATAATTTGTACATAG
>JAATVS010000031.1 GCA_014523695.1 Nitrososphaerales archaeon TH5895 | reverse complement strand
TGGTATGCTAGAGGAGACTGAACAACACAAGGGACCGATAAGAATCCTTGTTTCTAAGTTGGGACTAGATGGACACGATAGGGGCGCCCTTGTAATCTGCAGGGCGCTAAGAGACGCAGGAATGGAAGTTATTTATTCTGGTCTATTCTGTACGCCCGAACAAGTCGCAAAGATAGCAATTGAAGAGGACGTCGATGTGATTGCAATGAGTTTGCTAAATGGTGCTCACTCGGTACTATTTCCTAAGGTAGCGAGATTAGTGAGAGAAAAAGGCGGAAATAATATCCTGTTGATAGGAGGAGGCATAATACCGGAGGCAGACAAAAAGGTCCTTGAAGGTGAGGGCATAATGGGAAACTTCGGACCTGGAACTCCATTGCCAACCATAATTGATTATATATCCACCAATGTCAAAACTCGAAAATGATTTCGGTTTCAAAACTTATGCCGAATTCTGTTCCTCATATTTTCTGATTTGAATTTTATATGGCTTCTTTTTTTATGTTCAATTCCTCTCTTCCACCTCTGGCCACATCATTTTTCTCATTTCGATACCGACGCGTTCTATATCATGGCCTTGAATCTTTTTCATAAAAGTCTCAAACGAGTTCTTACCATCCTTTTCATAAACGCTCACCCATTCCTCTGCAAACGTACCTGATTGAATCTCATCAAGGACCCTTTTCATCTTCTTCTTGCTTGCTTCGTCGATAACTACCGGTCCTCTTGTAAGACCTCCATATCGAGCCGTCTCGCTCACTCTATTGTACATGCCTGTTATACCGTATTTATGAACTAGATCAACTATCAACTTGAGCTCGTGCAAGCATTCAAAATAAGCCACCTCTGGCTGATATCCTGCTTCCACCAAGGTTTCAAACGCATTCAAAATGAGACTATGAGTGCCACCGCATAAGTCTACCTGTTCGCCAAACCAATCAGTCTCGACCTCTTCCTTAAATGTTGTTTTTATTAGGCCTGCCCTCGAACTCCCGATTCCCTTTGCAAGACCAAGAACCCTACCCCAAGCCCGGGTAGAACAATCCCGTTCAACTGCGACCAACGATGGGGTTCCGAATCCCTGCAAAAATAATTCTCTTACCATCTGACCTGGTCCTTTTGGGGCCACCATTATCACATCGATATTCCCAGGAGGTTCAATCCACTTCCAATGTACCGCCGCTCCGTGCGAAAAACTTAATGCATCTCCTTCAGAAAGATTTGGCCCAATCTCTGTTTTGTAAAGGGTGCTCTGTTCCATATCCGGAACTAACACATGAACTATGTTAGCTGCTTTAGTGGCTTCGGCTGCGGTCATCACTTTATGGCCCTCTTTAGCTGCGATATCCCAGCTCTTTCCATCTCTTCGTAGCCCCACAAGGACATCCAATCCGCTATCCTTCATGTTATTGGCCTGAGCACGACCCTGAATACCGTAACCAATTACTGCTATTCTGTCCTTCTTGACCTCATCCAAATTAATATCGTCGTCATGCCATCGTTGAGCTTTCATGTAATGCCTATCTGTTTCTGGAATATATATACCTCAAGGGACTCTCCATACTTCTAATCCTACATGAGTGATAGATGGACTAGAGCGTGAAGCTATCTCTTGGTTTTGGAAGCCTTACGTGCTCTAAGGTAATCTACATAATAGAAAAGATAAGTCCGTTCGTTAATCTTCAAAGTCCAAGGAATATATGCCTCAGTTGTAGCATATTTACTCCCTATCCTAAAGCCTGATTTCTCTAATAATTGTCTGAATGATTGAGGACTTACTCTGCTTCCTATCTGTGTTCTATTGTAATCATAAGGTGAAGTGAAAGCAACTTCTCCATCTTCCTTTAACAACCTGTGAATTCTATCCACCAGCTGTTCAATATCCATTAGTTCAATGATGTTCAATGCCATCACCAGATCAAACTTGCTAGGCAGAAATGGAGGCCGTAAGCAATCCGCGACAATGAAATCTAAATTACCTTGTCTCGAAGAGGCCATCCGCCTTCTTGCTTCACTAATGAATGAAAATGAGAGATCTATTCCTATAACAAACGCGAATTTTTTGGCGAGTTCAAAAGTGGCATATCCTGATGAGCATCCTAGATCGAGCGCCGCGCCGTCTAAGTTTGTCATCGTGCTATGGACTACCTTATTATAGAGATCGTTAGGATTCATCTTCCATTTCAGCAATGAGAGGAACCTGTCGTCGTTAGTATAGTCAAACTGGGCCCAATTATAAGACCCATATAACGACCCGTCAACTTCATAAAGATTATTTCCTTGAGATTTGATTGGTTTAGTAAGGACTGAACTCATATCCTTAAGGTATTCTTTCATTGTCGAAGTCTTACTCGATAGTATCCATTTTCCAAGTAGAGAAGGTCTGGTGGACACATATTCGGCAACATCTTCCAAAAGCAATGGAATGCCGTCAATCAGGGGATATAATTGTCTACATTCTTCACATTTGAGAAAACCTTCAGTACATTCGTTTCCGTTGCTAGATTCGAGCATATCAAGAGATAAATTTCTTTTACGTTCAGAGTGCTTTACACACGCCAAATGTCGAGTTAGTTGTATCCTCATTGTTTTATTTACCCAAAAAT
>JAATVS010000264.1 GCA_014523695.1 Nitrososphaerales archaeon TH5895 | reverse complement strand
GTCATATCCGACACGTCTATGGATGACACCTTAGCTTACATATTTGATCGTGTAAGCAGCTCAATAGTACAAGTTGTAAGCATAACTCCTCCATTGTTCAATCTAAACCCCCAGGTCCAAAACACGACGGAAGTCGGTGCTGGTTTCATTTATGACGACGCAGGTCACATAGTCACTGCAAACCATGTTCTGGCTGGAGCCAACACTGTGAACGTCGTTTTCATAGATGGAGACAGATATAACGCAACCGTCATAGGTAGAGATGCATTTACGGATACTGCGGTTTTGAAAATAGAAGATAACAATGACACAGCTGTCCCGGACACTATTCGACCATCAGGACCAGTAACGTTAGGAAATTCCTCTGCACTTAGGATTGGAGACCATGTTGTAACCATAGGCTATCCGTTTGCATCCAAAATAGCCATGACCGCAGGAATCATAGGCCAAACTGACTATCTGCTTTATTTCCCATTTCTGGGCTATTCAGTGCCCAATACAATCCTAACGGATGTAGCTGTGAACCCTGGAAATTCTGGAGGTCCATTGATTAACATGCGGGGGGAGGTAGTTGGAATGATATATGGTAGGTTAAATCCTACCGCTACTTCGGCGGGCACATTATTTCCTGGTCTGAGCGTGGCGATTCCATCGAATACTATCAGCAGAGTTGCAGATGGGTTGATTCAGGATGGATTATACATACATCCAGCTGTTGGTATAATAGGTACTACTCTTACCGTAGATCTGGCAAAGCAATTTAATGATATCCCTGATGATTTGGAAGGAGTACTTGTGGATACCGTTGTAAGAGGAGGCACTGCAGATATTGCAGGGATTGACGCCGCAACTACAAACAAATATGGTGAGCGTCAAAGCGGCGATGTCATAACGGCCTTGGATGGTAACAGCATTGTCGATATTGAAGGATTACTTTCTTATGTTCAAGAGAACAAAACAATAGGAGAAAACATTGCGTTCACTGTGTACAGGAATGGTGAATATTTGAGTCTTAACGCACCTCTCCAACCCATCAAGTAACGATACTCTAGAAACACCGTCTATCTGACATTTACATCAATCGTATCGATTTGTCTGTTCCTAACTTTTAGGAAAAATCATTTAATGTGAGACATTCATGTTACTCTTTGTACACAGTTTTTCCTTCCGCTATTACTAATACAGGGTAACTTGTTAATGAGAACGGATCACCGTTCCATACAACGAATGACGCCTTAAACCCAGCCTTGACTTGTCCAATGTTGTTTACTCCGATAATTTCTGCCGATTCTTTACTAATTTTCGAGATAGCTTGGGCTTTTGACACACCGAATCTAAGAAGATGTCTTAAAGTATAGAAAAGATTTCTCTGCAAAATTACAGGGTGATCACTCATAAATGAGAATTTCACCCTTGACGTTATCAGTTTCTCTACATTTCTCCAACTTTCATGCTTCAGCTCTACCTTGTACGGGAAGGAGTCCATCGGTCCATAAACTACAGGTATCGCAGCGGCTTTCAGTGCCGAAAAAACTTCCTCCCTATGGACGTCAGCGCAATGATTTGCAACAGCCTTTATCCCAAATTCATTTACTAGTTGGATCAATACCATTGCGTCATCTTCTTTGTGAAGATGAACCATCATTTTATATTTATTTGAAAGTATATCCATGAATACTTCTGTTAGTGGTTCCACTTCGTCAGTAACCTTTTTTTCCATCTGCAGCAGGCGTTGCATTTTTCTTGCTTTTAACAAATTTTCGCGAAGCATCGCAATTGCCCCCATTCGCGTTGATGGTCTATCGCCCTTCCATTCTGTTGTGCTACGGGGATTGTAACCTAATGCCATCTTAATTCCAACGTCAGACATGTACGCTTCTCCGATATCTTTGGCGAAGTTGCGTATTAGAACTGCTTTTCCACCAATAATATTTCCACTACCCGGTAAGACTGTTGAATAGAGTACTCCACCTTCAACTGATTCAGCAAAAGAAGAGTCATCCATATAGATACTGTGTAACGCATTTACCAGAGGATAAATAGGGTTGAATCGCTCATTTGCCTCTTCTTCCTTATCAGGTTCACCAGACCTGACTAAACCAATATGACTGTGCGCATCGATGAACCCAGGAGTAATTGAGTATGCATTTCCTTCTGCGATAATTTCGTTATTACTTGCAGTTGTACCCTCCAGAGAAGGTGCGTTATTCCTTCCGACATATTTTATTTGATCACCTTCAAAGCCTACGTAGCAATCATTTTTCTCCCCAATTCCATCAAACAAAGTGGTACATTTGACTAACTTCATTAATTTAGAACCCTTGAGTAGGATCTG
>JAATVS010000263.1 GCA_014523695.1 Nitrososphaerales archaeon TH5895 | reverse complement strand
GAGATCCTATTTCTAGGAGTCCGACGATTATTTTCGTCTATTACCTCAAATGTCGAATAAACCACATCTACCTCAGGATTTTCTGAGAATATACTTTTAACAACTTCTAACCGTTTCGGATGTGATACATCATCTGCATCATTAAAAAGTACTATAGAGCAGCCTCGTTCAATAGCTCTAATGATTGCAAGATTTCTGGCTACTCCTGGACCTACACTTCTGTCTAAGAAAATGATATCAATTTTTGGATAGTACTTTTCCTTTAAATGATGGAGATAATTTCCAACCATACTTTCAGAATACCCATCTACTACGAGAGTGGCATTCCAGTCTACATCAGTTTGTGCAAACAATCCTTCAATAGTATCGGTAATGAGCATTTTTTCGTCCTGCTCTTCTTGAACATTTGCTACGTGATACGGGATGATGAACATGCTTTTTACGTCGCCTGTGTATATAGTCACGTTTTCCATCCTTTCGTATGCAGCTTAATATTTAGCGGTTTAATGTAGATATGCTATTCAATGAAAGCAGAGGCTTTAGCATGATTCTAGTCGAAATAACAAATTAAATGCTATCTGAGAGCAAACTAATGAAACAGATGCTGTGATATTTTAACATTTGAAAACTTACCTCAAGAAGAAATATCGAATTCATAGTCCTGCGTAGATATCTTACAGAAGACTTTATTCTAACGGTAATGCAAGGAACGATTTCAAATTAGTCCACCTCATTAAGGAGCAAGAGGTTATGACACACTAATATCTCTTAGAATGCCGCTAATTCATTTAATATTGTCCGAAATGCCGCAATATAATGAGAATTTGAGAATTTGTCTATATCCTTACCTATCTTAATTTGCTCTGTCTTATGTACATTATTAAGAACATGCATTATAATTTCCGCAGCATGTTGTAATGTGTTATATTGATACTCTTGTGAAACAAACTCTGTAACGCCTCCTTCATCTGGAACCACTGCGATTAGTCCAGCTGCTATTGCTTCTATTACTGACATGCCAAAATGTTCTCCCACCATTGGATGAAAATAGACCCTAGAGTCTTGTATGATAGAAAGAAGTTGATCTAAGCTAGCATTAATCTCAAATGTAACATAATCAGTCAAACCCAGCTCTTTAATCATCTGCTTAAGGCCAGAGTAATAATCCGAAAAATAAGAGTAAAGATTCCCAACAATTTTCATTTCACTGCCAATACTATTATCTTTTAATATTTTTGCGAGTTTAATCGCATTCTCTATTTTCTTGTGAGGAGCGATTCTGGATATTACAAGGATGATATCCCCTCTTTCACTATCGTCACCATCATTTATTATTAATGCACTATTGCGGAAAGTCTCAATATCTATTGGTGGACTTAGTATGCGAATATCCTCCAATCCAAATGCGTTAACTATTGCCCTGCGGCTAAATTCAGAATTAGTAATCACGATAGAGTTTTTCATCAAATTACAATATCCGTATTTTAGTATTTCAAAATATTCTCTTTTTCTGCTGGACTGAAGTTTCGCTTGGCAATTCTTTGAATTGTTGATATCTTCATAGTTTCTATTATCCGAAAAAATAAGAGTATTTTCTGTCATACCAAGATCTGTTCTTAGATATTCAGTATTTTCAAATTCTATGTGATATTTTGTACTGGGATAGTGGCAATAAGTAATAGCGTTATTCTTTGAAAAAGATGGATGATAATAAGGGGCTGCATCACCATTTGTATTAATTGTAATGTCGTAGGTGTAGTAATTATCTTGTTCTCCTTGCTGTTGTTGACGGAGCTCTTCCAATATGTTTATGACATTAACTCTCTTTGCGCATTTCATTACTGAAACAAGATTTTTGCCAAATGAATTTTCTAATTTCTGTATATCAGGGCTCTTCAGGGTTGTAAGGTCAAAGTCTATTCCCACTTCCAGTAATGATTTCATAGTTATGAGCGATAGTCTTTCAGCACCCCCGCAGGGATTAAAGTCTCCATGTATGAGATTTGCTTTCATATTAAGCAGCCTATGCTGTTAAGGACAAACCCCTTCGCTATCATTTTAGCTCGCATGATTCCTCCTTCATCAGTTCACAAAGTATTTAGAGATTAGAGATTGGCATAACACGGGATGGCTCTAAATTTGAGATTACTATGTTGCCGTAATAATCGGCAAAACCGTTTTGCGTGTCAAAAAACACCGAGTGTTTGGAAAACCATGAATCACTCTCTAGAATAATTATTATTAGACATCATGTTCCTACTTATTGGTGCTCGCAAACGAAAGTATTAGTTATAAGTAGCCCTAATTTACCTACTCCACCTCCCGATTATTTTCGGCTTTGACTTGTTGAAGATCGAATGGAGGCCTGGAGGCTGTCGTCATGTGGGTTTGTAAGAACTTGATCAATAAAGCTCATGATGTGACTTTGATATCAGCCAAATATTCTTCTACAGCTAAAGGAGAAAAGGAACTGCGATCCAACTTAGAGATAATAGAAACGATAGAGCCTTCTTGGGAAGGATCGACTGCTGAAGAAGCTCATTATCTCATGTATAAGGAACTGCTGGAAAAAGAATATGGAAGCGGGAATGGAATAGTATGGGATAATACATGGCATTGCTTTTCCTATCTTTCGGCAAAGAAATTTCCAAAGATGAAAATAATTCATACTAATCATGGTACGGTAGAGTGGCAAAAAGTTCCGGTTAGACAGCTGCGATTTCCTAGATATATTGGATTATCTAGGCTTCATGCTAAGTATATGTCGTCTTGTCTTGGAATACCTGTTAGATATGTTCATCACGGAATCCCTCTACCTCTACTGGATAATACAAATAGCAATAATAATAATAAAAACGGAGATTATCTTCTTTCGATTAATAGAATAGTCATAGAAAAAGGAATTGAAGATTCAATAGATTTGGCTGTGAAAACAAAAAATGCTATAAAAATAGCTGGGGATGATACACATGTACCGGATCTCTCATATGTACAAATGATAAGAGACAAATGCCAAAATACCGACGGCTTGGCAGAATATATTGGACTCGTAGACAATAAAACAAAGGCACAATTAATCAAAGGATGCAAAGCTGTTATTGCATGTCCTAAACCTACATGGATAGAGGCCTTCGGGCTATATGCCGTAGAAGCAAATGCCTATGGTAAACCCGTACTTGCTCTAGCTAATGGAGGACTAAACGATATAATTGTAAACCAAACCAACGGTTTTCTCGCTAAAACTCCTCAAGAATTACAGGGATATGTCGACAAGGTCTACGAATGTTCGCCAGAATCTTGCAGAGATAGAGTTAAAAAGCACTTTACTGATGAAATAATGACTAAAAATTATCTTCAGATCTTTGAGAGAGTAATGGTGGATGATTCTACTTTCAGATGGTAGTACAATTAGGTGGATATTTTACTAACGCTGTGCCAGGACTATGCTCTAACTAACATACTGTAACTCTTGCCGTTGTACTGTCTAATAATAAGCAGGACAAATGTTATCAGATTGCTAATATACCTTTGATTCTTTTACTAGATCTATGGTATTGTGCAATGACAACTACCTGTATTATTATTCAACATCTGGTATTGATATATCAACTTTGGATTTAAAGGGTGATGGGACGCTGATCCAATGATATCTTGATGCTATTCCATCCAAGCTGAACAACATTCAGAAAAATTCTAGAAAATACAAAGAATTAAAAAAGAAAATCCAGAAAGATCGTAAACAGAAAATATTGATATTAATATCTTCTAACTAAATATTGATCAGTTTGTACATCATATAATAGTTAAATAACATTTTGAATACTATTTACGATGAACGATGATAGTACTGCTGCTGAGAATAATGAAACGAATATTACCAACGATCCATTTGAGTGGAACTATTATACATTTTATCGAATCCCCGTCATTATAAACGATAAAATCATTAGTAATGATGGAATGAGTACTGTAACAGGTAGAAAAATTGGAAGAGTATTCGCAGAATACAAAGACAATCTGGTTGTAATTGACGGCGAAAACAAGAAAGACCGAGAATATTTGATACCTAAGCAAAAGATAGATCGTTATGACAAGAACAAAATTTTTCTTAATATTTCAAACGATTCTTTAAAAGAATTTGAGTTTTAAACGCTTTAAAGATTAATGAGAATCCAAATTAAAAAGTTGTAAATCTACGGTATATTCTTTGCCTGCTACTACAGGCTTTGGGAAGTTAATGCTCATTGTTCTTGCGGAACACCTACTGCTGCTATGTCTGTAACTTATTGAAGGTCAAAGAAGGGGATAACCCTTAAGGTAGTGTGAACCACTGTACTAATCATAGTCTATTGGTTCTTGTCAGGTATTAAATTAGTAGGTAGTAGGCCAGTTGTGCAGCCGATAGATATGGACTAATTACTAGGTTAGTCGTTTTGTAAGTTAGCCAACATTAATTATTTTGCAAAATCGGTTGAAATGGTCTGGACGGGTACTTATGGTCGTAACCACCGTTGTTTACCACTTGTTATATAGCATGTTGAATAACTTTGAATATGTCAAAGAGGGAAGAAGAAAAAGCAATCGAAGCAACTAAAAAAGTTGCTGAACAAGCCAAGAG
>JAATVS010000262.1 GCA_014523695.1 Nitrososphaerales archaeon TH5895 | reverse complement strand
TTTTTTTTCATTTTTTGAGAATAGATTGAAAAACCTTTAATACGTTTGTCGTGCTGAACTATGTCGATGACAAGAAGTTTCGAAGAATGGTGGAGTACTATCCCGTCTGACCTAAAAGAGAAAGCAAGCAAAGATGATGAAGCAAATAAGACCTTATTAAACCAAGTCAATTATGCTCTTCTACATCTACAGCTAGCAGGCAGACATGAAGCCAAGCCATCCCACAAGGAACTCAGGACTTGGCTGCACCGCGGTCAGGTAGATGTTGTTAGGGTAAAATAAATAACAATAGTAAAACTACCTTAATGAAAGAAGGGTACAGAATTGGATACTGAAGGGGATATCTAAAGAGCAGCTAAACAAATAATGAAAGATACAATGCACCTATGCAAGTAGCTAAACAAATGTTAATCCACATTTTTTTGGAATTGTATATCTTTAGCTTATTACCGAATGTAATTCCATCATGTAATCAATCATTTTGACCCCGTATAATTTTGAAACTATTATTTATGATAATATTTATACGATATTCTCTATAGTGCTAACTGGATCAATATAGTGGCAACTTTAATAAGGCTACAATGATCATTCAACATTTATGGTAAATACGGATCTGAATCGAGAAAACTTACTAACATCCATAAAATACAAAAGTATGATAAATCCCTGTGAAATTTGGCCGCACATCTCAGTCTATATGTGAATAGCTTGGCATGGATATATTAGCGATTTATGGTTTGACTGGTGGTTTAGTGTCAACCGCCGTGATGACATTAACTGAGATTCCATCATGGAGAAAGTGGCATTTATTCGGTGTCTTTGAATGGCATGAAAACCAGATAATTACAAGAAAATTATTCAGCATTTCATATGCAGAGGAGATAATCCATATTAAAGGAATCTTATTCTTTCACTTTTTAAACGGTATCCTTGTAGGAATAGCTTTTCCATTCATTATTACTTCTCTTTTTTCATCTTTTATTAATGATATCATATCATTACTTTTATTAGGGATGCTATATGGATTTATAGTTTGGATTGTCACACTGATACCAATACATAAGCCGATAACAGGATTATCTCCTTGGAATCATCCGTTGGGCAAATGGCCAATTGTTGCAAGTTTGGAAGGACATTTAGTATATGGATTTATTCTTGGTTTTACCATATTCACATTCTTAAACACCTCCTAACTTAACCATCAGGTATTATGTCATCGCATTGGTAACAAAAATCATTTCTTATCTGAACTGTCTTACTTCGAAGATATGCAATAAATGATAAACTGATAACTGCCAAATACTGATTGAATATCTTTTGAGAATGCAGTACAGTATCTATTCGTCGTCTTGAGATTAGTTCTACCACTTTTCTCAGATCTTTTAAAATAATTTTTATCGTCATTACTTTAAGGATAGAAAGAAGTTGAAATAAGAACTAATTTATGGGTAACTGAAATATTTTATTTTCAGATGATTGCTTATTACAAATATAAAAAAATGGATTTCATTAATGAATTAGAGCAGAAAAGAACAAATATGATTGTAATGATACCTCATGCATTACTTGATGAGAGTAATGTCAAGCGCATGTTAGTATTGATAGAGTATCAGCGAGTTCGAACTAGGGCTGCAGCTGCTATAAGTATTCCAGCTACACCTACGCCAATGGCAGTTATCGCTAGCATATGCGATCTATCAGCAATGTCTTTAACATTTTGAATCCCTTCTTGTGTGTTTGAATTGCTTTCAGCTAGTATCCCGATATCATTTCTGATGTTGTTTATGTCATTTGTAATCTGGTTTAGAATGTTAGATATTTGACCATTAACGAGATTAGCGTTAGTGGCACCTCCACTAGATCCACTACCACTGTTAATCTCTGGAAACGATACTTTTTGTTTACTTTCTACATCCTCGATCTGTACCTCATCACTTATTAACTGGCTCTGAATAGTACCGTTTAGCTCTAGACTGTAAGACCCAATTCTTGTTGGTAGAATTTTTGCTCCATACCATCCTGCTTG
>JAATVS010000261.1 GCA_014523695.1 Nitrososphaerales archaeon TH5895 | reverse complement strand
ATTGAATTCTGGCTTGCAAACCTATCCATTATACCACACATGCATTTGGCGGTTTTAAGTAGCAAATCTATTCTAGCGAATTCATTGGGCGAGTGCATCTTTGAATAGATAAACGTGCTTCCAATGGAGATGCATGGCACTTTAAGGTTCTTTGCGAAGGAATCCATCGGTCCCGTAGCAGGAGATGAAACGCTTATTATTGCATCTCCATATACCTCCCTCGCTGACTCACTTACTACATCAACAAATGGATCATCGACATTTGTTCGTGAGGCAGCCTCTCCATGCAAGAGCCGAACCTTTAGTGACCTTTCATCGAAACCATTGTCAAAAAGATATTTCTTGAGCCGTTCTAATTGGACAAGGGGGTCCATTTCCGGTACAAGTCGGAAATCGATTTTTACACTCGCTGTCGAGGGAATGATGGTCTTTGCGCCTTCTCCAGTATACCCGGAGATCATCCCAGCAATATTACAGGTGGGCATTGTGACCAATGCTTTCTGGATCTCTATGCCTTGAGCATTGTTCAAAAATGAATGAATACCATATTCCGTTTTAAATCGAATCTCATCAAAGCTTTCTGTCTTCAAATATGCTTTTTCGCGCTCAGTAAGATCTCTAACTTCCTTGTACCAATCATTGATTAGTATCCTACCGGAGGTATCGGTAAGTTTGTTCAAAGCGTGAACCAACTTCCAAGCAGGATTTTCAATCAGAACTGCAAGGCTGGAATGGGCATCCCGGTTGGGGCCAGTGGCAGTTAGCTCCACGAATAGCAAGCCTTTCATTCCAAGGGTTATTATCGGGATGTTCTGTTCGTTGATGTAGCCGAACTCCCAGATGACACCGTCGCATGCGAAATCGTCGTGATACTTTGCTAAATACTCTCCTACATGAATACTGCCCATTTCCTCCTCTCCTTCTACAAGAAATTTGATGTTACACGGAACATCACCGAAGAATTTAAGGTAGTATTCGACTGCCTTGATGCGAGTAATTAGCTCCCCCTTGTCATCGGAGGATCCTCTGCCGTAAATGTAATCTCCTTCAACTTTACCTTCGTATGGGTCATGTTCCCAAAGCTCTATGGGATCCTCTGGTTGTACGTCGTAATGGTTGTAGAATAATAGAGTTTTAGGAGTGCGGCTTGGCTTTCTCTTCGTTTTCACTTCTCCGTAAACGATAGGTGGTGCTATACTGCTCTGGCCGTCAGACTTGCCATCTCTGGGTAGGTTTAAAATCCTTGTATTAATGCCGGCTTTAACCATGATTCCTGCTACGACGGCTGCACATTGTTCCAAGCCTTGCTTCTTTGCAGAAACACTGCGCTGTCTAATGAGTGATTGGAGATCAGCTATTACATCATCCTTTCTAGAATCGATGTACGAAAAAAGATCTTGTCTATCCAAGCCATGATCAATTTTTAAAGTTATGAATTAATAGTTTGTGCCTTAAATAACTCTCCTAAACCCTGATAAAACTAGAACAAGGCTTCCCGTCCTAGGTGAAAGGATTTATAATAATATGATCTAAGTACATATATTATGGGATTTGGACAATATATGGCTAAAGAATTGATGAGAGAGTTTGGAAACAGGTCTAGAGAATTCTACGAATTCGTGATGCCGGCATTGGATATGTATGAGGACGGCTCCGACTTGGTCATTTTAATCGACCTTCCAGGATTTTCAAAGCAAGATATCTCGTTGAGATTATTAGACAATATCCTTTCCATAAATGCAAAAAGGCAAATAGACGAGAATCTAAATACGGGCACAGTCTACTTCAGGCAGAGACCGATACATATCAACAAGAAAGTTCCATTACCTATCAAGGTCACCGAGGAGGACCAAGTGCTAGGTTCTGCGACATATGTTGACGGCGTCGTTACCTTACGGATACCTATTCCTAGATACAATACAATCCCTATTTCGTAAGTGGACTAGACACTATCGTTTTCTTCTTGCAACGGCAAGGGTTGCGATGAATGTTCCTGCAGAAGCTAATAACCCAGCTATTCCTAAGAATAGATTGTATTGAATGAGTATTGCTGATCCAATAAATAATCCTGAACCTATAATGCTAATTGAAGTTAACCATTGTCTTCTAGTGGACATCTCCTTTGTGCGAAGATCCGCTTCCATATACGATCTTAGATAGGGTGCTAAGCCAATACTAGCCTCTATTCCTTTTGCAAGCCGCTTGAAATAGTCTTTAGTCTCTTCTATGTATGCATCTCTTAGCAATCCTTCTTCGGCCAGTATATCAGCCAACACTTTAACAAATTGGAATTTAACCT
>JAATVS010000260.1 GCA_014523695.1 Nitrososphaerales archaeon TH5895 | reverse complement strand
CATGGAAAAGGGTCAGGGCAGCAGCCAGAATGATTTTTCTACCTGGAATTACACATTCACTCCTCAATATGCCATAATCAAAGAGGGTACTAACAAAATGACTTCAAAGATAAGTTGTGATGCCCTAGCAACAGGTATAAGCAATACAAATAGTAACCTGACTAAATTTAATAGCTTAAATATTACCGGAATCACCACTGATAACAGTAGTGGTAGCAATGGTAATAGCACTCAATTGATCAGACATTTATCAAATGTTACCTCCTCTGATTCGCCGGTACCTCAGCCAACTACCTACAATATCTCCCAAAACGCAATCTACTCTCCTATAACGCCCTCTCCTAGTACAGCAAGTCCATTGAGTAATAATGTGATAGAGGAAGAGGATAATGAGATTCAATCATTAAATAAACAAGATAAAGAAATCGAGAGCGATGAAACAAACGAGAATGATAATGATAATAGCGATAGGAGCAGAGCAAGAGAGGTATTTGAGGTGGTAGAAGAAAGATTAAGAGATAGTGGAATAGATTTCGATATTTCAAACATGCTTGATTAGTCAAGTTATCATTGTTTGATTTTCGTATTCTTTCTCTAGATCAGTAATAACGAAGATATTATGGAAATGGAATTGCATTTATTGTTGAAGGTATTAGAGATTCGATATTTGAATCATCACTATTACTTTTTGGATCATTATTCTCAGCTATAACTTGACTGACTCCAGAAGTACTATCGACACCTTCGATGTCGATATCAACATTTTTCTTTTCTCCGTCTAGAGTTTTAGCAGAAGCAATCGCAAAGGATCCCTCTTTATCATATCCGGAAGGACACCCCAACAAAGACGGGATTTTCGGATCACAGTTCGATTCTATAGCCAGAGCTTTACCAATAGTGAATAAATTGGCGAATGACATTCCTCCAGTCAACGCTAAAATTGATAATAGCAACGTCAGTCCTACCGAAGACATACTTACATGGCATTATCTGCAAACTAAGATAATCAACTTAATTAAAGTAAAACACTTAGTATTGCTATGTAAATATTCTATTAATTTTACATCAGTAAGAAAACTAAATAGAAGTAGATACGCAAATGAATGCAGTGAAAACATATTCCTACATACCTTGTATCCAACCCTTATCGAATCAAGCATCATATTTAAAATGAAAAGTATCTTTGATCCTCATTTAGATTAAGATTTTAGATTTAGGATAATTCTCTGGAATAAGATTATGCTATTGATATCATTATTTTTTAAATGAAAGAATACAATTAGGATATCAAAGGCATGATAAATAGTACAAAAATGAATAGACGTATATCAGCAAAGATTTTTCCAACAATAGTGGCTATATCATTACTATTGATATTGGTTAGCAATGCGGTAGATTCGTCAATCCTCTTTAAAGATGCATATGCAATCGAAGAATTCGACATAGACGTAGACATCGAGGACAACGAGATTAAGCGTGGTGATACTCAACACATGACAGTTACTGTCTTCAATGCTGATACCGATAAACGCGTGTCGGATGCAGACGTCAAATTAACAGTATATCCTCCTGAAAGCGATTCAACCTCTGCGGAGGATGAAACTGATGATGATGGCGAAGCAACATTTGACGTGAAAATAGATGACAATGCTGAAACAGGTAATTATGATGTAGATGTAAGAGCATCAAAGGACGGATATGATACAAAAACTACAAGTACATCATTTGATGTTGTAGGATCAAGTGATGACAATGATGATGATGATGACAATTATGATGGCTATGATGATGATGGTCATAGTGGTTCATCATCATCTTCGGCTGCAGCTGCAGCTTCTTCAAGCAATAATGATGATAGTAGCAGCGCAGCATCAAGTGCTAGCTCCTCAAATAATGATGATGATGATGATGATGATGGTAACGGTTCATCATCATCATCATCCTCTTCGGCTGCAGCTGTAGGAGATGCCGCTGCCGCAGCTGCAGCAGCATCAGGTGCATCATCAGCCGCAGCTGCTGCAGGAGGCAATGCAGCAGCGGCTGCTGCAGCTTCAGGAGATGATGCTTCTTCAGCAGCAGCTGCAGCTGTATCCGAGAATGGAGGATCTTCATCAGCAGCAGCTGCAGCAGCTGACGCAGCAGCCGCATCCACAGCAGCATCTTCAAGTAACAATGAAGAGAATGACGATGGGGGCGATTCGTCTTCGTCAGCAGCTTCCTCTAATGAAGACTAGAACGGCTAATAGCCACAAGATTCTACAAATTTTTTTTCTTTATATCTTCTGTTAGAGATAACAAGTAGAATGGTAAATAGGACAAGCTCTAGGGTGCAAATTCCTTCAAACTGCTTCGAATGGACCAACTCAAGAACAACCGATTCCTAATATAGGACCAAAGAGGCGCTTGTATGGTCTATTTTATGGCGCGCGAGTCCAGGATCTGAAGAACCCTGAGACTATTTCTTTAACTCACCGCACAATTCAAGATGTTATGTATAGACGACCATTTTGTGAAATGCTGCAAGATGATCTAGGAAATACCACCTCAAATGAACTGAAATTCTTGCGCCACCTAAGGTATGTTCCCATTACACTAGCAAAAGCAGAGGAAGTAT
>JAATVS010000259.1 GCA_014523695.1 Nitrososphaerales archaeon TH5895 | reverse complement strand
GGTAGTGAAGGTGATAGAGGCAATGGGAATGGTGACAGTGGCGGTAATGATGATGATTCAGGTTCTATATCTTCCCATCAGCCTTGATATCTCCTATATCTTCCCATCAGCCTTGATATCTCCTATATCTTCCCATCAGCCTTGATACGGCCGTTGCGCACTAAACGCGGCGAGTCAGCTAGTTTTAGATTATTAGAAAAACGGCTATGATATAGATGCACAGTTCTATCATTGGGTCGGACCCACGTCATAGATAATGCTTGGAGATGGCCCAATCATACCAATAATATTATTATTTGGACAATAAAGTTTAAGTACCAACGATTTCTATGAGGTACCTATTCTCTAGGAGAATTAGGATCATAGAAATTCTGGATTCATATGTAGGTGGTGGTAGTAGGCAATGAAATGTCAAAAGTTTAACAGAGACAGGTCGTTCGCTGAAAAATTCAATAGGATTACGAATTCGCACAAAAAGCTGAGTTATATGATCGGTACAAATAGGTCGCGTCTACTCGATTCGTGTTATTTTGAAAGTCAGACGTGGGGCGCATTGCACAAGGCTTGGAAGGGTTATATCATCGCTAAGAATAAATGCGAATTTGACAGGCAATATCACTATGCAGAAGTCATTCAAAAACTTCAAAAAGAGCTCGGATTACCAATCTCTTTGTTCCCGGACTTGGGGTTGATACCTAAAAACTCAAACTATAATCCTTCTGAAGAATTTGATAGAGAAATGCAGAAAGAACAAAACTATAATCCTTCTGAAGAATTTGATAGAGAAATGCAGAAAGAACAATATTCATGAAGGAATGAATTGCAGCCTGGTATGCGAGATAATCGTTGCCTTGTCTTATCGATTGTCTTTAGATATAGTAGAACACGTTGCATTGCGAAGCATATGAAAGATAGCGGCAACGGCCGCATCAGCCAATATCTGCTGCCATGACTGCCATTATTTTACAGAGCACACCCCATCTGTTCAACCATCGTAAAGCTGGGAAGTTTTCTAGGACTTATATCCTTGTGCGTTATTTTTTTGGTATGGGTAAGATGAATATGGTAGTTAGCGACGAGCTAGAAGATCGATTCAGGAAAGCAGTTGGTTATTACATGGGCCTAAAAAAGGGAAATATCAGGAAGGCGCTCGAAGAAGCACTGGAGTTATGGATCGATCGCACCGAGAGGGCACATCATAAAACACCTGGTAAGACAAAGATTAGCTCGAGCTAGGAATATGCTCGTTAGAATCTTCTAATGAGTTCGTATGAAGTTCTAAAAATCACATGGCAAATTAGCGAATGTGTAATCTCTACTTCTTTTCTGCTCCTGACTATTTTAGCAATTCGGACCAGCTTCATCTACTGTGGGTGCAGACATCATATCTACAACTTAAGTAGTTTCGGCTCTTTCTTCCCTAGATTCAGACAACGAATGCAAGCCAAAGGAAATAGTATTTTCATTCCCAGGCGGAGTTATCCACACAACAGTCCTGAAGATCATAATCGTTATGGAAAAACCTGTAAGCTGGTCTGTATAGAAATATTCCTGCAGATAGTCGAAACTAAATTGCAGAACATTTGTTATATTTAAGTGCTCGTTAGAAGATTCCTAATTCAAATATATCAAGTACAAGCTTTTTCTTTGAAATGAAAAGCTCCAAAAGTTTTGGAATTATAGCCATAGCAGCGGTGACAGTAATGCTTATTGCCTCAGCAGCAGCAGTGCAAGAAGACGCATTTGCAGGAAAAAAGAAAAAGTACGTGCAATCACTATCTCAAGCAAATGATTGTGGAAATGGATTACTTCCATTAAACGTCTATTGCCAGAATTTGGCAGCCCAAATTCAAGGTGATGGAAACGCAATGAACATCATAGGTGCACAAGGTTAAACTCCATAGATATCAATCAGCCTTTTTGTGGCTATGACCTTTTCTTTTTTAATTCACCTACCGTAGTTACATTGTCTTTTGAAGGGTAGTTTTCAGAGTTGATGACTTATAGGTAAAAATGGAATATCATCCCTTAATACAAATAGAAGCTCCTTTTTTTATCCTCGAAAGGAAACGTTGAACGGTGAGTCTGCGATAGTATGCTAGCTAAATTATATAGTAGACATGTACGATAGTTTTAAGTGATACAATGTGTATATCGAGAGTACGTACTCATGCATGTTTACCTTTAATAGTATTGCTGTAGGAGGGATCTTACATGTGGTAAATAGAGGATTACAAAAATGAAAAAGTTTTCAAATGGCCATAGTATTATTCATTATCTAGAGAGTAAACCAACAATTGTTGCACCTTTAATCCTTGCCTCCATTGCCATCTTAATAGCATTAGTGGTCAATATGAGCACAGGAAGCATTGCATATTCTCAGATTATGCCGACGAATAGCAGTATTAACACAATTGTAAATAAAACGTTATCTCCTCAGATGGGGATAAAAAATATTACTTCAAATCAGACTGTAGTTAATGACGGACAGAATACTAACGAAAGTGGAATTCTCTCTAATTCGTCACTGAGCAATACATTACAAAATAATGCAAGTAGTTTAGAAAATACTACCAAACCACTAAGTATAGTCCCGCAAGTAAAGATCACATCACTTACCAAAGGTCAAGAAGTTCCTGTAGGCACGTTGTCAATTAATGGTGTATCTTCTGACAATTCCGCAAGTGGATGTGATGTATACGTTCTATTGAATGGTATCAAGCCCTATCAGAGAGTCACTCCTGCGGGTCAAGGTGATCCCAGTAATAGTACTATGGATTATTCGACGTGGCGATTCACTTTTTTACCAGCCTATGGACTGATTTCAGAAGGAGATAACAAGATGACCGCAAAAATTACGTGTATAAATGGTAGTATCAATGCTACGAAGTTCAATAGTCTGAATGTAACTGGTGTATTATCCAACCTCCGCAATTCAAATACAACGACACCACAAACTGTAAATTCCGTGCAAGGCAGTAACAATGCCACCACAAATGGTAATCCTGCTCAAGGGAACTCAACTTCTCTGATGTCTACGCATTCTCCACCTCTGGCTGTTCAACAAAAACCTACTACTGGTGGTATAACACCGCAGACTAACTACTTTGGAATAAGCCCTTCGCCTCCCCTCTCTGATGAAATTCCAATTCAAAATTCTTCTCTTATTCAACAGGAAGAGCAAGAGCCTATAAACGGCATTTCCATTCTTGAAGACGAGGATCTAGATAGTGATCAGCTCGACTCTGTTGATAAGGAAATATCCATACAAACAAAGAGGGCCGTCGACGAATTTATATCCAAGGTCCAAGGCACAGTTGAAGAGCGGCTAGAAGAAGCATTAAGGTTGAGAACTCCATTTCAACTTGTTACCCCAACGCCATTTGATTCTGATGATGACTAGATAATTAACCGAAAATTGGCTGAACTCTTTGTTTGTATTATGTGATAGAGTGACTGATTGATGCTTATACGGATTATTGTTGTGGGATAGATTGAACATACGTCAGCCATCACTTTAGTAGGTAAATTCACGCAACTGAATTTGGCTATCTATCCTGCATTAATGGTACTTATGTGATTGATTACAAAAATTGCGATTCATTGCGATTCGAACTAGATTATTAGTTTGGCGACTTTGAAAGCCTTTGTTACAGCTGGGATAGCCTCTTAGTGAATTTGTTTCTTAGTGCTACTCGCTTAGAGCCGCTATCAGATTCGACGTTCTGAATCAAACGGGGAGCGATAGCAGTTTCCAAACGATGTGACATCTCATTACAGAATATTTCATCTGTCCAAGGCATTTACTGGGATTGTGCGCATCGTAATTTTAATTTTTATCATAACAGATCTCAGATCATGAGAATACTTATTCAATCTCGCCGATACATTATTTCTCCGTGGCCACAAATGGCATACAATACAATGATTGAGATACATCAACGCACCGGAAGCAAGTTTCAATAGAAGGTTCTTTTATATGGTAATACATATAGGAAGGATGGTTTTTGTTTGACTTCATTTTAATTCTCGTGATAGGACGCTGTTACTAGTAATTAGGCAAAAAAAGTATTAGCTAGGATTCAAACCTTGATTTGCACATTGCCAATCTTCGATGTTCATATCAAAATCACATTTAATGTTGATAATAGGGACATCGAGGCTGTCTACTGATTCTATTGCATTTGAAACCTCTAGGCTTATGCTTTGATTAACTGTGGCTGAATCCACGAACGGGTTGGGTAGAGTTAAGTCATCTGGGGCCTGTGGGTCGGTGGACGATGAAGTAGAGACATTTCCTGCTCTGATATATCCAATTGCAGGGGATTTATTAAGATCATCTCGTACTGCAGATATAATAGCATTCTCAGCACCCTTTAATGACTCGCTGTTCCCAGAAATAGTATAAGTAGTATCAAAAGCACCTAAGAATTCGGTCTCATTATTCACTATATTATAAGTTGTCATAGAATCTTTAACTATTTG
>JAATVS010000258.1 GCA_014523695.1 Nitrososphaerales archaeon TH5895 | reverse complement strand
TGTTTAATATACGGCTGGGTCAGCAGCGACAGACTGAAATACAAATACTAATATATTAATTCTCTTTATGGTAATAGTTTTTTATATGTGGTTCATAATATTATAGTTATGTCAAATCATCCTGTACCTGATAAGAAAACAGTGATGATATGCGATGATGAGCAGGATCTGCTTCTACTATTTGGGCTAGCTCTCGAGTCGAAATATAACGTAATTCAAGTTGGTTCTGGCGAAGACTGTATTGAGAAATACCTAGAAGAAATGAATCGGCGAAATAAAGTACATCTCATATTATTGGATTATAGATTGGGCGATATGTTTGGCGATTCCGTGGCTCGTACCATAAAACAGTATAATGGAACTAAAATAATTCTGATTTCCGCTTATGATCTAGATAGCGCTCTTGTGAAAGAATTAGAAGATAATGAGTACATTGTAAAATACGTAAAAAAGCCAATTGAGTTAACTGATCTAATTGAGCTAGTAGCGAATATGATAAGTTAGACTGACGTCAAGTCTGGTAACCATATCGTTCTAACAAAATTTACTGCATTGTTCAGATGTCCCAAGCATACGAAAATTCTATACAACTATTTTGTGTTCGCTGAAAAGATGTTGGACTCGACTGTACTTGCACTATTTATGGAATTAACGAAGAGAGAGTCATTGATATTATAATTATGCACATGTTTGAATATCATGCAATTAAGTCGGATGAAATGACCTCATGTATAAGACTGAAAATAACAGAAAATACAAATGTACCACTCTCCCCTACCTAGAAGTCCTAGCTGATATAATAGTCATTTTTGAATAATATCAGATATGCCGAAACACAGTCGTACGAAGCTCGTTCCCCCAAAAACGAAGCCTGAACATCAGTTTCTCGAAACAATTGAAGAATCTAGTCTACCGGAGCAAAAAGAAGAGCCAGTAACAGTACTTGACAATGAAATCGAATGCCCTAGATGCAATGAGATTATGGAGTTATACTCGAGGTTCGATGAACTGGCATACTCTTGTGACAGCTGTAGCTTTTTGCTAAAATGTATATAATTGATAGATTTCTATTCTAGATTTATCCAAGCACTAGGTTTGTATTTGTGTACTAATCTCAGGCTCTATATCCATCCTGGATCTTGATTGGTTGTTTCCTAGACGAATTGCTTGCTGGTAGTTATTGTCAGCTTGTGCAATCCCTGTAACTCGTGTTTCATCACCACCAGGTTTCAGATTAAAAAGATGACCCAAGACGCATTTCAGAGTGCCAATTTCTTTTACGAGAATTTCTTCCTCTCTATCAGTATTTGAATCTTCTAACTCTATCTCTAACTCTTGAATTTTTTCATCAAGCATATTTTCAAATTTTTTAGTGTCTTCTAATTCCAATCTCTTTTTGGTTACTCCAAGCTGCTGCTGTCCATCGATAGCCCGATCTAAAATCCATCTGATAATTCTTGTCGTCCACCGAAGAGATACTATTTCGTCTTTGAGTTCTATTATGTAGAGCGGGTTCAGTTTCACATTTGTAGCAATTTCAACTTCTTCTCTAAGAGACCTAATTCTTTCTTCAATAATTTTATTCAACTCCGCCAGTTTGTGTTCTTGCATGAACCAATGACTGGCCAGTTTGCGATATAATCAGTGAAATACGAAGAACCGAGGGAGAGTGCCATGATTTTCACATAAAGCACTCTAACTATGGCTCGTAGACCACTATTGTTGTTCAGTAAATATTCATCGCGAGTATCGGCACTGTCGAAAGTTGGGTTCAAGTCATATTGAACAGATTTCCTCTTAAAATCTTTAAAACACTTTAAAGTCTTGCCAAACCCCCCATTGGGCCCACCTACTACTTGGGTTCATATACTTATGTAGACCTTACATGCACTGATAACATACACAATGACAAATAGCGGCCGTAAAAAGAGATGATGCTGATGCCAACTACGCTTTCCACGACGGCCAGACATATCTACGACAAAGTCCCAAATTCTATGAATATGACAAAACCTTATCTACGTCTGATAGGATTTAGCATATAGGATTTGCAATCACAAGAATACATATCCTTAGCATTAACTTCAACTGATACTATTTTTACGTTATTATTGTTATTGATATTATCAATCTCGTATTCGCTTTTTCATAATGCCTTTGCTGCATCACCTCCTTTTGATCAAATTTTCATAACTGATGAAGAAACCAGTAATCAAACAAATGATTGGGTTCAAACTTATGGTAATGACAGCACTCATTTGAGGTCTGACCATGTAAACCTACTGGCAGTGGATTATGTTAGTGATGGAAATACTTTAGATACCACACTTTGGTTAGCATCGAATTTGGAAAATGCTTCTACATATAGTCAACCACTCAAAAAGATTAGGTATGGCATGCTTATTGCCATTGTTTCCTTGCCTCCAACTTCAGGATATAACGGAGCAAATTACAACTTTTATATCGAAGAAGTCGATGGAAAATGGAGTGAATATCTTTACCAATTATCATCAACAGGTTCTTCTGCGCTCATAGATTCTAAGATAAACTATACAGAATCTTTTGGCGGCCCTACAGTAGGGCCAGGATATGTAAAACTGCGATTAAATCTAAGTTCTATAAATAATCCTACGGCATACGGCTTATCATTTTATACTGCAGAATCCGACAAATCAAATGAAGTTAGAGATTTTACAAACTGGATTGC
>JAATVS010000257.1 GCA_014523695.1 Nitrososphaerales archaeon TH5895 | reverse complement strand
TCCCCTCCATTGTAGCCTCGGTTAGAATCCCCGACATAAGAAATACCCAAAAAATCAACAAAAGACGGAATTTTGGCTAAGGATCAAAGGTATTATTAGAGGTCCAACGTCGTACCTTCTAATTCCGAATCGAGTTATATGAGGGACATCTACAACCGAAAGAAGAAATTGTCAGACGGGATTGAAAGGGTTAACATAAACCTTGATCGGTCAGATAGCGTAGATGTCTTGAGGTTTGCACAATACATGAGGGACAATACAAACGTAATACACTGGAATACTCGTTGCATAACTGCATTAATCAATATGAGAAATTTCATGCGCAAATCCTATAAAGATGCAAATAAAGAAAATATCCGCACTCCTCGATATCATGGAGAACCACAAGAATTATAGGCCATCCACTTTCGAAAAATACAAACTAATACTGAGATTAGTCTACAAAGTCGTCTATGGCAATAACAAGTTCTATCCAGAACAGGTAAACTGGTTTTCAATCAAAGTTTCAAAGGACAGGTCACGTGAATCTTTCACCCTAGATATGGCGAGTATTTAGACGAAGAGGAGATTAGGAATCTTGTCATTTCTGTATCGTCTACAGACACCTATACATAATATACAGATGTACCCCCGAATGTTAAAATTTTAATTGGGCAAATACGGGCTACATCAATTGTTAGAATCCCATTTTTTATAGGGTTTGTGCCTTACTCAGGCACCAGTCTCGTCGATTCTTAGAATTCCATGAAGTTTAGATCCCTGGAATCTACCAGATTGGCAAAATATGACACACGTCTCTGACAGATTGACTAGAATGTTTCGTTTATGATATAAATGAGTCAAACTTCGTTTTATTGTTTGAAGGAATGTCGCTTCAAAGTGTGCTTCGATACTGCATAGGTGTGTTTAATCAAACATCGAACAATCTCACCAAGTACAGATGGAATATTTCAATTCCGTTGGATTATTTGGACATAGTCAAAGTTCTTGCCTCTAACCTGAATACATCCTCGATTCGTTACTAGTACAGGAGTCAGGGAGAAAAAGTGACTGTAGTAAGAACCCTTCTCTACTTTTTGGGACCCTATTTCTAGGGGGGTATATTCAGAAGTACTCGTGTTCGTCATGGCACGGTCTACGATATTTTCAGCAATAGATTTCGGGGTTGAAACAATGTCTTTATCAAGCATCGCTGATTCCCCTTGTACCGTACCATGATCTGCTCTATCAGCACCTGTCATAACTTTTTTAGGCAAAAGTGGACCTTGTATTATATCGTCTTTACCTTTGCGTCTCAAATCCTCGCTCTTGGTGCCTTCGGATCCATCTGAGACGAATCCTTCAATACGTGCTCCTACTCCCCTCACCTTGTCGGAAATCTCATCCTTTATTATTCCAACTTTATCGCTGGGAAATCTTTCATTCTTGGTCCATTTCATAATGATCCGATCCTGAATACTAGGAAAGTCTATGATGTCTTATATACTTAATTCGCCTTCCTGGAAGGGAAATAAATATCAGTAAGATTGTTTTACTCATGGCCTGCTACTGGATTTTAAGCAATAGAGTCCTTATGCCATGAGCTTGTTCTACTATTTCCAGCAGCTGCTAGACGCAATAATTAAAAGCGCTACTCGTGAAAGTTCATAGTAATGAAGCTATTCAATGGCCGAGCGGCTACTGAGGAATATATGTCAACTCACTCGTTAACTTTTTCCACTCCCGAGATGACTCTAAAGAAATTTGCACTTTGGCTAGGGGAACAAGTTACCTCACCGGATAGTCAAGAAACTGTGCCTAGATTGACCCTCTTTCTCCAAGAGAAGAAGTCTGATTCATCGAGTCAGATTACGGAACCGGTTATTGATGACACTTTTAGACCCTCTGGAGCTGTTACTGAGATGTACGGGAGAGAGATAGCTGGAGTAGGAGAAGAGAAACAACCCAATGTTAGACAAGTTGAAGTGGGAAAAAATTGTATTAACTGTGGTGCTAATCTGAATATAAATTCGAAATTCTGTAAAGCATGCGGTTCGAAACAACTGTAAGCTAAGGAAATCGTTGTAACTCGAAATTGGGCAATGCCCGAGTCCCTTATTTGGTGGGACGCTTGCTAATTGAAGTTTTGTGTTTCCAAACTGCTACCTTTCAATAGGGGTTATAAGAGGCGTTGATCGCGCGCGTGGTTGAGGCGTCGTGTAATCAATTAATACAGATCTACATACAATATACTTATTCAAAAAAATTTGTACCTATTCATGGGACGGTGATAGAGATACGATATCAAACCTAAGGTATTTTTATGTTTTTTTCTTGTACATTTATGGCCAGGATTGTATTAACCGCCCCATGTTGTCCTATCTATATAAAATACTTGTTTTATTATCCTAAAATTGGCTGAGGAGACGGATTGAAAGACGACTCTACATGGCCAAACTACAAACTACCTGGGTTTTGTAATACTCATATCTTGAGTTTTCTCATGGTATACAACTTCTTGATACGATCTAATACCATAACAAGGCCAACGACCAATATGACTGCTATCAAAGCTTGAATCAAAGAGGTTGTGATTCTGTTATTGATGTCAAGCAAGCTATCAAGTGGTGCAACAAATGCAATCAAAAAACCACAGGCCGATAGGACTATTGTCCACATTACTACAATGAATCCCATTAACCCCAAAATTGCCAATCCTAAACCTTCCCCCCTATATGAACAAGGATTGAATGTAGATGGATATGAACGCTAATGCTGAGCTAAAGATTGCGAGCTTTGTGATTTGTTTAATAATCTCTTCTTCTGTCAAGGGGCCATCTGACAATATTAGTCTTAGAAGTGTCACTGGGGCTCTCCTATCCTTTGATGCCATTAATTTGAAGTCATCACTTAGGATTGTAGGACGAGCTTTCACTTCCCTGTGCTCCACTATTTTTTTCATACTTGAAAGGAAAAGAAACGAATTCATGACAGCTGGCAATAACGCTATCACGGCAATGATCTCTGAATTGCCGGCAATGGATATCGCCCCGAGCATTGTCCCCATTAATAATGTGCCGGAGTCTCCAGGAAATATCCTACTCGGGTATCTATGGTACTTGTAAAAAGCTAGGGTTCCTGCTAGCAGAGGCAATCCGGCCAAAAACACATAGGCATTACCGTATAACAGAACACTTGCCAATATAGGGATTAACGCAATAATCACCGAACTACTTGCTACGCCATTCAGCACGTCAATTGAATTTATAGTGTTCCCTACGATAGGTATTAAAATAAGTATTAAAGGTATGTAGAGAATCGGAATAAATGCGCTACCAAATATCAAGTTAAGATAGTTACCATGAGCACCCAACAAGATTATTGGGATAGCAGCGGCCACTAATGCCAAGGGTTTAAACCAACCAGGCATAATTTTTCTATCATCAACTATACCTACTATAAATCCTATCACAGTGGTTAGAAGGATAGCAAGCACTGCGTTGTTGAGTGTCAAAATATACAGAATTATTTCGGCCGACGCTATCCCCAATAGCAAGATTGGTCCGGCGGGCCTGGGTACATCAGGTTTTCCAGGTTTATGAAAGTCTTTTACCACTTGTCCCTTTGATTTCAATGATCTGATAGATTTTGGCATAAGTAGAAAGATAACTAAGAAAGAAATCAACGATACAACTATTGCATAAATAAGGAAGAACGTGTCAGATAACGAATCGGCGGCGATCAAGATTGGTTCTGCAAGATGTGTTGGCCTATTATAAATTTAATCAGTAATAAAATAGGGAATACAACAGTCCTATTTATGGGGGGGCGAGTTAGTCACCATAATATTTCTATTTAAAGACGAAGGGAGTAGATTGGATGTTATCAGGGACCCATGTATCATGGAATTCAGTCACATCGATAATTTTATTCTTAAAGCTCAAATATTTACAATAGTAATATTCGCGTTTGGTATGTTAGTAGTATATCATGACTACCCTACATAAATCGGATAGTTTCCTTCTTTATTCTTCTTGCAATTGTTGTGCCTATCTTTGGAATTCTTGCTATGTATTGTTCGTCCACCTCTATTAGATCCTTCGTCGAGGTGACACCTGCATCAAATAGAGATCTTGCTCTAGCTCTACCTATGCCTGTTAGTCTTAACAGCGACAGCAACTCAGGCTTAGCTCCGTATTTAATGCGTTTTCTGAGTGT
>JAATVS010000256.1 GCA_014523695.1 Nitrososphaerales archaeon TH5895 | reverse complement strand
TTCGGTTCCTTCTTCAATCTCTCGTATCCGCTGCTCTGCGGGAATAGTTTTACTCCATAAGGTTTCAAAGACATACTTTTGATGCTCGATGATTTCTTTGACATTGCTATAGATGATTTGCTCTGCCGGTTTTCCTGCTTCGTGAAAAGTAGCAGGAGCGAGATACCCTGTTTCACTAATGTAAAAGTTTCCCTTAATTCCGTCTAAATGTCGAAGCTCGTCAACCATCGTCATCATCTGCTTGCAATAAGAAATGTTATCCTTGGTAATTTCAGTAGCATATCTCAGTTTAACGCCTCTCTTTTTTGCATCAAGAAACGCTTTCTTCAATATCACAATGTCAATTGCCAATGATGGGCGAGTATAGTCAACGCAGGCATCAATTTTATCATCGGTTTGATACAAGAATTGTAAAACCGTCCTCATAACGGCATCAACACCATAGAAAACTTCTGTGCCCTCCCTAGTCGTTTTTCCAACACTATGACGGGAACTGGAAAGCGTCAACCTAAGTACTATTTAGACAGGGTCTATATATAAGGGGATTATCTCACTATATCTCCAATTATAATGCAATGGGCTCATAATGCGCAGAAAATAGCCTTTTTATTTTAGAATTTCCTATAACTTTTACATGGAGTGCCGAAGAGAAGATGATGACGATGACGAACTAAGCTTCTCTAATGAACCGATTGACTGTGTATAAGCACGTAATAAGTGAGCTTCCATAGTATAATCAATTTCAATAGCATAGATCCTATTTCCGGCCGCGCCTGCATATAGTTACATAATGACCAAAGTTTGACGGGCGTGACGGAGAATATGACGTGAATTTGACAGTGATGACTAAGAGTTTATAAGTGAATTCTTCCTGATTATTGTACTAGAAGAATGACGATGAGGATTTCTGAATCAATGAAGAATATGGTGATCAAAGAGTGGCTTAAGGGTAACCATAGGGATAGGATAGCGGTTCAAACAGGGTTAAGCAGCGGCACCGTGAGTAATATCATCAGAGAATGGAGAGATCGCCTAGGCAATTACGAAGTTGAGGAGATGAGGGAGTTCTCCGTAATGTGTAGAAAAGCTGATATAACTCCCTCCCAATGCGTCCAAGCTTTCAGAGCTATCGAATTACAAAGAAAGATGGGTTTTGACGACGAGGATCTTCCATTTTTTACAAGGCGATTCTATTTGTCATGCAAAGAATCCGGTCTAAATGAAGCTAGAGTAGCATTCCTCGTAGCAGATCTGATGAAACTCAGCGAGAAAGTGCCCATAGACCGACTTCAAGGATACATTGAAGAAATTAAGAAGGAGAAGGAAAGGCTAGAGAAAGCAGATGTTATCACTATGCTAAATAGGCAGACCGACTTGCGTAACGAATGCAACGGTGTCCTTTCTGAAATAATGCTGACGCGGTCATTGAAAAAAGAGCTAGGAAAGCATAGGATGGATTTGAATATTATTTCAAGATTAGTGCAAACTATCCAGAATATTAGTGATTTAGGCTTTGATGTAGGCCAAATAATTTCACACGTCTCGACAATTGAGGCTATGGAAAAGAAACAAGCTGATCTTCAAGCAGATATACTTAAGCAGGAAGAACGGGCGATACAGTTACAGAAAACCAATAATATTCTCCTAAATAGTGTTGACTCCCATCGGCAGTTACTATCGGTATACCAACAGCTTCAATACATGGGACTAGGGCTGAGAGAGCTTGATCTTTTATTTAAGACCATTACAGAGATATCTCGAGAAAACGGATTCTCTCCTGTAATAGCGGTTACTAAATTCATTGATGATGTCATCAACCATTACAAACATGTGGGAGGTTATGAATCAAGGATCCAAGAGCTGAAAGAAGAGAGCGAACAGATCCAACGGGAAGTAGCAATGTTGAGGTCGACGTCATCAGATTTTGAGCGGGCTATTGATGCGACAGGAAAGTTATTATCCCTGGGATTAGACTTGACTGAAATCGTTCAGCTGGCTAAGAACCCTGAGAAAGGAACGATTAATAACGAACTTGATCATCATCAGGCACCTTGCCCACCGAAGTCTGATACACAAGAGAATAAAGATAACATTGTAATAGGAAGGGATTCCTTTGAACAGTTAAAAGAACCTAAACAAAAGCTTCCATTCATAACAGAGAGTGAGCATGAATTCGTGGTGGCTAGTAATCATTTAAAAACTGGACTTGTAACTCAGGTAGTATGGATTGCATACGCTAAAGAAGTTAGGGCCCAAATCCAAGAACAGATCCTTTGGGCATATTGCTGTGCATGCGTGATGTTTGATCAATTTCAAGTGTCCAAAAACGTCCTAGAAAAGCAGAAGGAATTGCTTCCGCTCGCAGCGAGCATCAAAGGAGAAGTTGTATCATTAAACGATCTAAAGAGATCCGTGATAATTGCCATACAAACCATTAAAAAGGTATTGGAGAGGTCAGCGATTATCCATGACTCAAAGTCTGAAGCAGCGGCTGCAACCGTGTTGCACAACGCAGAAATCGCTCTTCAACAATTAATATGAGGTAGTGATGACAGCATCAGATACAGACTAAATCATGCTACTTTCCGAAGGCCTGTTAAGATCCAGCATAAAAGAATTTCTCTTAAAAGTTTACAGAATTTGGTCTCAAAAATAATAGTATTAACGTAGGTATCAATATTGTGACATTTTTATACTTCGTTATCAAGTATTGTACTATCTCTGGCCTTGGAGGATAATATCCAACCTATCTTAGAACTTCAAAAGATTGCTTTCGATGAATTGCAAAATAGAAAGGATTTATCCTGCGTCCCCTGCCTCTGATGCAGAGGTAAACATAGAAACTGTCACCATTATTTCTCCACAGGGCAATACTCATACGATCAGGGCATATAGGGAAAACGCTAGTGCATTAAGAGAGTATGTAAGTCTATTGAAGCTAATAGAGTGATTCGAAATTGCTTGCCACATTCGAGAGGGGACAAGCTCTAATTATCTTGAGACTATGTCGTTGATAATTCTATTTATTCGCAGGAAAACCTGTAGCATATATTTTTTTGAGAATGATTTTGAGTTCTTAATGGCTCAATATCGCTTGCGATATAAATATCATCATTCAGGAACTCATCCAGAGAACTATGAATGTATAAAATACAGAATTAGCGAGAATACAGAATTAGATTATGCACTCTAAATTTTGTAACAAACTTAAAAGTGACAATTAGGTATCTTATCGATATGAATACCAAGAGATTTCGATTGTGATGTCGAGGAAAACGCGGATGGTATTGCCGTTAAAACTACCGCTAACAATGCTATTGCGACAGACCAGATCATCATTAATGATACACCGTGAGTTTTCCATTTAATATAATATGTCTGTGGAACTCTTCATCAATTCATAAATTTTTTTAGTTATCAATGGAATAGGTGGGGTTACCTGACCGAACATAATCAGCATAATTGATAGGCTCGATTAATATTCTTCTCGTACGTCTCCCGAATTTAACTACTACGAGCATACTCAAATATTTTTAATCTCTTGTTAAATAGTTCGTCCAAGTTATCTCTGAAATATGCTAGCTTCGATATCAGGTCGGCATGATCCTCAAAAGTAGTACAACGCTCATTTAATGTCTTGATGACAGGTTTAAGTGATTCTGTACACATTACAAATAACCCAGCATGCAAATGAGGGATGGGGAGGGTGGCAGAGTGTATTACGGGGTTGGGATTAGAATAAAGCATTGGAAGCCAACTGAAGAAAGACACAATACTTTACATATCTCGATAACTACACAATACGTATGTTCTGAATCTATAAGAGAAATGCTGTTGAATAGTAGGATTCATTTAATTGCACAAGGCCAATTTTAAAGTAAGGGTAATGAGACTGAATGTTGTCTCAACTGTCTCAACTGTCTTGACTTTCTTAGCTTTTATATCTCATATTAACAGATTCTAGGACGTACATAAGGTACTGAAAATACTGAAGATAAAATCAAAGATCTTAAGGCAGTTAAGACAGAGCATCATCCACCTAGTCTGATATATATATAAATAAACTCTATAGTCGTACATAGTTTATTTTTGATTATCCAATGGTTACACCTGATATACATATCCGTATTCCTAGGAAGCTGTACGAATCAATAAATGATTTAGTGGTCAAAGAAGGACACTATAGGAGTGCACCTGAGTTCATATTAGAATGTACAAGACAGAAACTAAATGAAATAAAGAAGAATAAAATTGACCAGCGAAAAATCAAACTTTACTGGCATAGATTGAGGATGGAAAAGGAGAAAGAGATATGATGATAATTTTTAGTGATTAGGTAGATATGAGTTAAGCCTTATATTTCTTCTATTCAGATCAGCTACTTCACACTGCTTTCAGAGTACAAGATTTTCGACAAGATAGGATAGTAGTAAAACAGACTTATAGGTAATAGCACCCTATATTTGGATATTTATTGAGGAGAAAAGGCTACAGTAATGGATACCTTGTAAGAAAGACATACCGAAGCAATAACGGACAAAGACGGTATAAAAAGCAATGGTTTAGAATGGCCGCTAAGGACAAAAAAGGTTTTACCCGTTACTCTACTGGTCCTGAGTGGGCAGGTCAATATTATTCAGAAAAACCAGCTTTTTGGAGGACGTGGCAGACTGAAAACTGGCGTGAAGTAAATCCTGATGAGATGCTGCCGAGTGGGTACACCCGTAATCAAAGTTGGATATCTCTCTGCAAATCGAGGAATGGCATTCTCATAGCGAAAACAGAGGGCAACGATGCTGAGATGAAACAGTATACAGGACAGATCCGGAAGCTTCAGAAAGATTTAGGCCTCGAACAAACTGAATTTGACGGGTATTCACCAGCGGAACTTGCAAATATAGATTTGGAAAATGATGAGGAATTCTTGATGGATAGGTATGGATCTACTGACTAATTCCTAACGTTTTTCTAGAATCCTAATAAAATAGTTATTTATCCACAAGTCACTAATACATAATAATTGTTTACACAAAATCCTAATTATTTTTGTCAATTTGGAGGTCATGATTCGACTATTAGAAGGGAACGGGATTACGATGTTTTAATCGCCTACACTTTTCCAGAAATTGATAATATTACTAGAGTATGTTAACTTTATTTCTCTTTGTTTATTATTTTCTTCTTCCCTTTTGTGATCTGCAAGAACATTCGTTATTATATCATTTAACCTAAAGTATTGTTTGTTAACTTTTAACGACTGACTCTCAATTTTTG
>JAATVS010000255.1 GCA_014523695.1 Nitrososphaerales archaeon TH5895 | reverse complement strand
CACTTACTGTTAATGAGATATTTCTGGACTTTTGGACCACATACGCGACAACCATAGCGATTGTTCTAAGTGGGATGGTGGGTGTGCTTATGACATTTATTGTAGATCATATGAGACGTAGAAAAGAACACAAACAGAGTATGGAACACAAATAGTGAGATATATGGAAGAAAATGCAAGCTCTATCCATAAGTCTAATCTACTACACCAAATTTCGGTGTGTTTATTGCCTGTATTTTTAGTATCCAACAAGCATGGGTCTTCTATCGTAGACCACGCCGTATTGAACAGTCCTCCTCGTGACCTTTGAAAACACTTTAAAGTCTTGTCAAAGCCCCTTGGGCCCAGTGTAATATTAGTTCTCATATGAGATTCTCTGACCAAAAAGGGAGGAGAGGACAAACTAAGTACACCATATTTTGAATTGGGGCGAATATTTCTTGGCAGTCAAATTTGACTTCTCAATGTTGTGTTCTCCTCTTGCAATGTTATTGATATGCTAACTTGAATATCCTTTATCGAGTTGGAATCCTTGCTTAGTTAGTTTAATGTAATATCGGATCGAAAAATATGACTGCTTTCCACGACATCGGGCGAAAGATTGTTATGTGTAGACGAGTAGATTCAGCTGATTGAAATTAGTGTCGATTTGAATGTTTAGCATAGCATCAAAAATCTCGTTTTCTAGAAGGAGCCTGTTTTTTGGAGTAATTGTCATTATTAGTATCATAACATCTATAATTTTATTTGCCAATGTAGAGGCTAGAGAGCATTATTCACATTGGATTATTAGTATTACTGCATCTGTGACGGCTATTTTCGCCGTTTCAATATTGTTTCAGCAAAAACGATATCACGACCTTATCGAGAGGGCTGACCTTGCCCTTGCAATAGCCTTGGGATTGTCACTTTCAGCTGAAATACTTTGGGCGATATATGAGATAATACTTGACGTCGTGCCACCAGTTCCTTCTCTGGCAGACATATTATCTCTATCTGCTTATGCCTCACTGGGATATTACGTTTATTCAACTTATTTTCGATATTACAGGAAATTCCATTTTAGTTATGTGCCTATGATTGTAGCTGTGATTGCGAGTGCGATCTTTCTCACTTTTATAATTATACAGACTCTGAATTTGGCCGATCTTTCATCTATTAGGGGAATTACCATTTTTTCAGTAATTATAGCCTATCCGATTCTTGATGCAATCATCATCGTGCCATCTTTCTTGATTGTGGCTAATTACAGGAAGGAACCTCATTGGTTTACGCCCTGGATCTTCAAGTCCGCGGGAATTTTTCTTGTGGCGATTTCAGATAGCTGGTTCGCACTATTCGTTGTTACGTCAATGACGAATGAATTGTGGCCGTCAACTATGATCTTTGCAGCTCATAATGTAATCATTGCCGCCGGTTTACTCTGGTACGTTGTAGCATTAGCAGCAGCCCGCGCAAATTCGAATCACACTAATTTGAATGAAATTTTTGAAGAAAATAAATTACAGCAACAGTATGGTCTCAATAAGCCGGAAATAAATAGTAAGAAAGTAAGTAGTACATCCAATTACGTAATTTTTTTTACTCTAACGTCGCTAGCAGTGTTATCCATTGTGTTGATCGCAATAAATCTATCCCCATCTATTATATCAATATGGTCTGAAGGTCAGGAACTCAATATCTTAGTGTCGGAGAATCGTGTCGGAACGCATGAGAATTCGGAAACTGGAGACACAGTGAATATTGGTGCTCTTTTGCCTCTAAGTGGAGTAAGAGCATCATCTGGAAAATCGACCGAAGCTGCGCTTGAAAGTGCTGTTGAAGATGTTAATGAGTACTTCTCACGTACCAATTCGAGTATTCGGTTCAACATAGTAGTACAGGATACAGAATCCGACCCCACAATAAGTTTGGAAAAACTCAAACTGTTGACTGAGAATGGCATTCGGATAGTGATAGGACCCGCCACCAGCGCAAATGTGGAGGCAATAAAGGATTATGCCGATAAGAATGACATTATTATTATGAGTCATTCTAGTACGGCCCCATCTCTTGCTGTTGCAGGAGATAATCTTTTCAGATTTGTCCCTAATGATCTTGAGCAAGCTAAGGTTATTGCAACGGATATGTGGAATCAAGGCATAAGGATGGTAGTCCCCCTTTGGAGGGATGATATTTACGGTCATGAACTAATGCGAGAGGTTAGGAACGAATTTCAAAAATTAGGTGGCAAGTTTGATGAAAATTCTGATAATATTGGTTACGCTCCGAGGACGGGGCAGTTGGCCGCTAGCTTGCATAGGATTAATTTCATAATGTGGGACAATACTTTGAAAACTTTAGAAAAAAGGGTCGAGAGTGCATTGTCCAATCACACTCAAGAACAAATAGGAGTATTTATGGTCTCACTTGACGAAGTTACTCCGTTATTTATCCAGGCCTATAACCATCCGATTCTATCCATGGTAAGGTGGTTCGGAAGCGACGGGACTGCGCTCAACGAAAAACTCATTAGGAATCAAGAATCGGCTCTGTTTGCTGTAAACACTTCGTTCAGCAGTCCTATTTTCAGTCTTCAATATGGGAACCAGGAGAAATTAGATGAAGTACTAGAAGAGATTCGAGCACGGGTGCATGTGACGCCGTCGCCATATTCCGCTGTCGCATATGACGCGTTTTGGGTTGCAGCTTTGGCAGAAAATATTACTATGCTCAACGAAGGAAATCACACCTCAAGGGAAATGGTGGATAGTCTCAAGGAAGCCATAATAGATTCTGCAAATTCGTATTTTGGATTGACTGGCAACACTTCTCTCAATGCCGTGGGTGACAGAGCTAACGGTCAGTACGATCACTGGAAGGTAGTAGCGAAAGACGTTGGTGGTATAGCTCCAACTTTTTCTTGGAATAGGACGACTCATAAGTAATCCTCCCGATGACAACCGAACGCCTATTACATAAGTATCTAGTTACTTCTAAAAAACATAAAATGTGGAGGAACGAATTGATCCTAAACTAAATAGTTCCATCTCGTTTAGTGAACCTGAGTTATTTGTTTAAGGTTGCAGGTTCTCTTTCAGAGCTCATGACATATAATGCTGAATAAGCATTTGCAAATAACAATCTCTCAGTTGGTCCTAATTCTAACAGGTGGGCCAAAATGTTTGCATGTTTGTATTGAATGCTATGTATGAGATAAAGCAAATGAAAAATAAAGCATCGATAAATAAATAGTCAAATTGAACATTCTACTATCTGATGCTCTCCGTAAATATGTCAAATAGAAATTATATTTTCTAATAGGGATACCGCAATGAATGCATAAAATAATCGCTAAGACCGGAACATTTGAAGTCCTCCACGAAGGAATATTTACCTCAAAAAACCACACTTCAAAACACGCTTTTGAAACAATGTTTACGTCTACAAACTTTAGAAATAGCTTATCTCTCTTTTTTTGAATTTTACTTTCAACCCTATCATCGCATGATTCAAACTTATACAAGGCATTTGAATATCATAATTTCCCTTTATTTGCAATCAAAACTACTCCAGTCATTATTATCACGGTCGCGATTATTATTTGTGGAGTGATAGCTTCACTAAGTATCGCCCATCCCAAAATAACAGCCACTACTGGACTTACGTAGGCAAAAGTATTGGCTAATGATGCTGATGTATTTCTAAGAACCCAGAAAAATCCAGCCCATCCT
>JAATVS010000254.1 GCA_014523695.1 Nitrososphaerales archaeon TH5895 | reverse complement strand
GAGGTCGAAGATAAGGGTAACTTGTATTGAGCCTGGAACGGTATCGACAGAGTTGCTTGAAACAATAACTGATGAGTCTATGTCACGCTTTATTGAGGCGTCAAAAAAGATGGAAACCTTACAAGCACATGATATAGCAGATGCAATAATGTACGCAGTACAAGCTCCTCTACACGTTAATGTTAACGAGATACTGATAAGGCCTACCCAACAAGTCATCTGATGATCAAAGGTACTCTCTTAGCAAATATAGTAGCCTTAGTCATATTTGCCTATTTTCTTGATACGACAGGAGGTTTACAGGTGTGTGTCAAAGAAATAAATTGTTGAATACGATTTAGATGTTGTGCGTGCCCAGTTCAATTTCTTGCAGTCAATTTTGCAGGTCCAGCAGTCAAATACACATTATCCCTCTTAAGATATGAAAACAGTATCTTCTTTCTTGCCAAATCCCATCCTATCTTCATTGCGAGTAACGTAGGGACAAAACCTAATGCAACATATCCAACTATTTCAAATGGATTCATATACATTAACTATGATCTAACGCTAGATTGATTAACTATACTCATAAAGCTCTATTATTTCTAAGGATTGGTACTTAGCAAGGATTTTTTTTGATAAAACCACAATTTTTTGTTCTAATGTAGTTAAAGCATAGGCTTAAGTGGGGTATATTGAGATTATATAATCAGTATGGAAAAAGAAGAAATTTCATGTCCCTACTGTCAATCTAAATTCGAAAACAAGCAAGATCTATCGAAACACATTGATAGAATACATACTGGTTCAGGATTATTGGAAGGCAATGTAGGAAAATGGTAAATAAATCATATAGTCTGAAGCCCTGAGAAACTTGGTATTTGATCCATTGTGCATGTAACTAGATGCAAATGAAGCATGTTGGATTAGGAAATAGGATTCCTGGGTATAATAACGAAAAGCTAGTACCTGGTTATTTACTTCATTTCCATTCCATGAAGCAAAGAGATGTACTTTAGTTCAAAGTTTCCTGAGATCGGATGGGTTAGGACAAGAAGAACAGAGATGTATGTTCTGAATTACGTTGAATGTAACACCCAGTGATAGAAATAGATTAATATCATAATTTGGGAAGTGAGAGTCACAAATCCTCTTAAAGAGGAATAATGAAGCCTAAATTACCGACTGAAATAACTCCAAACCCCGGCAGAGTTACAGTGGTCACGTCTCAATAGCGTGACCATAACTTTGTCGAAAGGTCTTATCGATCAGTTTTAGCAGCAAAATTATCAGACGTTTCAAAAGTATCTAATGCGTCAATATCCGAAGTGTAAGGAATTAGTAGTATAAGGCGAAAAGATGAGCGATACCCTCCCCCCACTTTAGGTGGCCGAAAGCATAACTATTGGCAATGGTACCAGTACCATTAGAAGAAAATAAAAATGCACGAATATCTGTCCGAATCTGGTAATGCATTAACGTACAAGAACTGCGTTCTATGCTGTTCGAGGAAATCAACTATCTGTGTAAGATGTAACTACTGCTATTCGTGCCATTACAGGATTGAGCATATAGGCTGCACTACGAAACAGACCCCAATTCAAACTATTAATCCAACGAGGGGTAGCGATTCCAAAAAGATTCGTGGAAACAAATACAGGGCCAATTTCATAATTTATAGTATTAGAAAATAATGTCAAGATCTATCTGCCTTGCTATGGAACATTTTCCATTGCTACTCCCTCTAGAAACTGACTAGGTAATCATTACAAGTGCATTACGGTATTCGATCATATTTACAACACCAGATTATTAAATATCGTTATGCAGACCGAAATCCCCAGGAGAGCTAATCATATTCCTAGACTCTTGGATGCTTTTGAAGTAGATCATATAGATGGATATCATTTCCGGATTTCTGCCCTCGTTTGACACTGATCTTGTTTTTACGTGGGAATTTGCCTTGATGGATTCTATTGATTCTGATCTAATTTTTTGGATATTCTCTCCAGTGCGTCTTCAGTCCCTTTATGAATATGCTTCTTAACCATTCCAGAAAAGATTTTATAAAAACCAGATAATTTAATATCCCAATTAACCTTTACAGAGGTGGCATTACTATCTATGGATGTGAGTGTTACGGTCTTTATTCCTTTGATAGGGCCACTAAGAATTTCTGTCTTAATTCTCTTTTTAGGATCCAATTGCACAATCTCCCTGCAAACGGAATTTCTAAATGCAATGACAACATCTCTTTCAATAGTATTTTCTTTTTTACTAATATTTCGAATGGATTTGGTCCCATGCCAGAATTCAGGTTCTCTGTCCGGGTCCCCTACAATATCCCATACTCTATCGAGAGGCGCCATTAATTCCTTGCTTAGCATTATACTTGCCATCAGTAACCTAGGTTCGTGTACCACACTTAAATATTTTTAATCTCAAGGCGGAAGGAGTGTTAATGCTTACTATTAGTAAACCATAAAAGCTTTCCTCCGTCAGAACAAGTAAATCAAAATAGTTCCATTGAAATCCACTTCGCCAATTCCAATTAGACAAAACTGTCTGCTTATATGTCTTCAACCTTATGATCTTTCTGATAATCCCAGTTAAGTTTTCATTGATGGAGAGAATTATCTGCTACGGAGAATAGTTATGAAAACATGCTTACTCTGCTTTCCACCTGCTTCCTTCTTACAATCCCCAACTTACTTTGTTGAAAGCAACCACTCTCACAAAGGGGGCCTCTCCTTCTTTCCAAGGATTCTTTCTTACCCATTCGAATTTTTTATCAAAGATTTTATACAGTCTTATGAATTCCTTTCCTCTTTCAATGATAACCGCCTTGCCTTGTATT
>JAATVS010000253.1 GCA_014523695.1 Nitrososphaerales archaeon TH5895 | reverse complement strand
TCTTGTCAACGATATCTGGGGCGCTGAGTTACTTAAGGGGGGTCCTGCCGATTGGAACACTCCTATATGGAAACACAACCTGGACAGCGGTTTACATATACTACGGTTGGCCATTGATACTCACTTAATTACTTCCCATTATCTTTTGCCACTTATCATCAAAAAGCCAGGCGGCTTACTTGTCGAGGTGACTGATGGCACGCATGAATATAATGCATCGCATTATCGGATCTCTGTGTTCTATGATCTATCCAAGGTGGCCGTCAGTCGGCTAGCATTCTCCCAAGGGCATGAGTTGGAACCGTATGGAGCAACGGCAATAGCAATCACGCCGGGATGGCTGCGTTCAGAGATCATGCTTGACAGCTTTGGCGTTTCGGAAGAGAACTGGCGAGACGCTATAAAGACAACTACTGATAAGAGCCGACCTCGTGCTCCCCCAGACTTCACTCTTTCTGAGTCTCCTAGATACGTCGGACGAGCTGTTGCCGCGTTGGCCAGTGATCCTAATAGGGCCAGATGGAACAAACAATCGGTAAGCTCCGGTCAACTTGCCTCAAAATACGGCTTTAGGGACGTCGACGGCTCACAACCTGACATCTGGCGATTCATCAAGGAGATCCGTGAGCGAGGGCTCGAAGGAAACCCCAATGATTATCGGTAGCCTTGAACGAGAAGAATTACATTGTAGGAGCCACCCATTACGCATGCTGTTAAACGGAAACTCTTCACGTACTTTTGCTGCCTAATCCATATTAGGCCACCTCTTGCTATATGGTTGCATTGATTTCTGGGGTCTAGCTAGTATCTGCTTCTGTTTTTCGTCTAGCTAGACCTTAGAAAAAGATACAAGCAGCACGCTTCAGAGATACAATACCGTAGTAGTCTGCAGTAGTAAAACCCGGATAGGAACAACAAGTCTAGGACAAATGTGCTCTTGTCAGTGGGAGGATAGAATTTAGTTAGTAGTATGTTGATGGGCTACATTTGAAGCCTAAGGGAAGACTAATAATCTAGGCTTTTGATTCAGGAAGATGTTGGATAATCAAGATATACGTGCTGAACTTGAACGTCACTGGGAGGCCACAGTGGCTCTAGATTTAGACAGAGCGCACGACATTTATCATGACGACCTCATAGTTGAATTTCCACAATCGGGCGAACGTATCTCTGGCGAACGTAACCTGTACGAACTCAGGGCACACTATCCCGCTAAACTTACTTTTAAGATTCTACGAATACGGGGAGAAGGCAACCTCTGGATAACTGAATTAATTATCACTTATGATGGGCGTCCTGTCAATGTGGTAACCATCATGGAGTTCAGAGATGGTAAGGTCGCACATGAAACACACTACTATGCAGATCCTTTCGAACCACCTGAGTGGCGATCTCAGTGGGTAGAGAGAATAAAATGAGCATACTGACTGTAGGCTGAAGCCAGAACTGCAACGCCTACCTGAATGCATTGAAAAATGCATTAGATCTTCTTAACGCTTGTCGTATTCTTTCTCTGCGATACTTATAAGCTCCTTGCTTTCGGTGTAATTATAGTTATAAAGAGACGCATAGAAAACGGCAAGAACTATAAGAAATATAGAGATTAGGATTACTTTATTCTTTAATTGCATTTAACCACTCTACTATTACATCACCGTGACATGCTAGAGGTTTACAGTAGCCTATCTATTTGACTGCTGAGGTTTTTAGTAACGGATCAATGTGACAGTTAAAATTATTGGTCACGTAACACAAAGTTCCTCGAAGGCTTGTTTCTAACTTTAATTATTCTGCTATCCATTCGTCACGCTATTAATAAGGATATGATTGCTCATTACAAATTTATCTTACAACTGCAACAAAATTTAGGTATGTTTAATAGAACAAAATGGGAGCCAGGCATGGATAGTTTTGTAGTGTGTAGACTAGCAATTAATCAAAGAATATAGTGCACAGCTACACCTACATCCACACGTTAAGTGATCTTGCCTCTACTAATATATGGATAATTCATTGTATCTATTAGTTTCACCTTGAGTTTGACTTTTTTATCTTTACCAAATACATAGATTGTTGTCATGGGATTGATATACATATACAATTGTCTACAAGCGCCGCACAAAGGTTTTATCTGATCTTCATGATCACTTGTTACTCCCACTGCCTCAATTTTTGTATATCCTTCTGATAACGCCTTGTACAAAGCTATAGCCTCTGCGTGCAGAACCGTGCTTATAGATATTTCCAAGTTGCAACCACCAAAGACTTTGAACAAATCACTACTCTCGGCTTCTAATCTTTTATTGCGCTTCGATGTGGGTTTCCTCATAGCAAATACAGCGGCGGCCACCCTATGACCGCTAATACTAGCCTGTGCATAATTAAGATAGGAAAAAACGGTCTCCCGCAGAACTTCTACCCGATTGAAATTATTCATCCTTATTCTCCTTCATACTATTTTTCCTATAAATTATGTGGTGCAGGTGTAGAGTAATGGGAATTATCGATGAAACATAATGTACACGAATCGGGTCTGTAGATCTGAGGATCTTGAGGCACTAAAGGAGAATCTCAAAAATGAATTGAAAGATTTGCGCGCCCGAAATTCTTGAGTTTCCTTTCTAATAGAAGTATTAGTTTTGACTGTTCCTGCGAATATCAAAGAGATTTGGCATAACCACCCGTTCTACATATCCATTCTCCTTTTCATGAGTTATTTCTGTCGTAAACTGTGGTGCATACTCTTCTACCCACTCTATCTCTTGTTCAGTTAACATAGATGCATCTACTATTTCCTGAATATGCTCGCGCTTTTTCTTTTCGTACTCTTTGAACCATAATTCGTCATGTTTGTCTTGTAATTCGAGTTCCTTTTCTATATCATACGCAAAAACCACATCGCCGACCAATGAGAGTTGCGGGAATGAGGATCTTTTCAGACCTAGGTCGGTCTGGATATTTTGAATCATTTGCGCCCAGAATAATTTATCTTGAATGGTTTCGCCATTTCTAGGATTGTTCGCAATCTTATATCCTAGCCAGGCCTTGGATAACGCGTTCCATCCCTGACTCCTGGTGTAGCCGGAAGGACAAGGGATCCATTTATCTGTACTGTACTGACTGAGTTGTACGTTTTTGAATTTCTTCTCATATTGATCCGATGTCTTTTTTCTGTGGTTTTGGCGCGCAAAATGACGCCGCTTAGATCTACCCCATTTATTATTAGATTTTATGAGTCGGCCTTTGGATGAGGCCTTGCGACTAAACATTTCTTTATTAACCTATGATGTACTACTGTGACATATATACTTGAACACCGAATTGGAAATAACATCTAATTTCCCTCGCAGCAACTTTAAATTCAAAAAACATCTGTTTACTTAGTTAAATATACTAATTTTATTAAATAAAGTCATATCTACAAAATAGAGTGGAAATCAATAGGTGAAAATAATCCGGGTCGAATGTACACCTCGCAAATTATGCATAGTACTTTTTGGTCAAATAAAATTTTTAACTATTATTTTTTGCGCACGAAAACACTCCTCGGACTGGATCTAAGAGGTTGTAATCCTCTACGGACGAGTAATGATGATAGCTTTAATTGATGGTAAATAATTGTTTGTTACGTACAAATACTCATGCATGTAGGACCTGTAAATCCAGATTTCACTCACCATCATGCGCTTGATGCATCCATCGATGTTAACTTCGTGATCATCTCATTCAACTTCTCGGGAGACCTTGGCGATAAAACCGAATCAAAGTTTTCTCGCCTCAATAAATGTAAAGTCTCCTCTTTCTTCATCCGAATTTATTTCAAATCCACGCTCTTTTATTATTTTTCTTAATCTGGACAGTCTTCCACTAAGCGACTTTGTCGTCTCCGCAATAAAGAGCAGTCCATTCTTTGCAAGACACCTCTCTGCTTCTATGATATAATCAGGCCAGTTTTCTCCCATCAATGATACTCAAACGAACTTCAATCCTCTATCCTTTCTAGACAACCCTTTTTCTACATTGAGTCTGTAATTAATAGATGCAATGCAATTTACCTTTTCTTAATCCTTTTCCTTCTAAGCCTAGTGCTAGCAATTGCTTTGTTCTTTTTGCTCGTCCTAGATTTAGGTTTGACGGTAGTAGTAGCAGTAGTAGAATTCAATTTTCCAAATCCTGATTTAGCTGCGGCAGCTGTTCTTAACTTTTGAAGATCTTTTTGAACCCGTGATACTTGCTTTTGTAGCTGGCTAAGTTGGGATTTAATCTGTTTTATTGATTGTGATTGAGACTGCCCTAGTCCCTGTCCTGCTGTAAAGATGGTCTGCCTCTGTTTCTGCAAAGATTCAATTAAAGTTGTTATTCTATCAATCTGATTTCCGTTCTTTTCTACCTGTTTTGAGATATGTGACAAATATGTAATCGCTCGCCTTCTCTTCTGCCTCTTCTTGCTAATACGAGATTTTTCTTGTGATTCTACTATTATCTTGTTTTGTACCTGCAAGTTTTCTTCCTGTGGTGCTATTGCAGGCGTCTCTTCCACAAACTGGTTTTCTGTTAATGAAGGTGAAGTTGGTTCCTCTTCCCTTTCTTCTGTCATATGCTCTTACATTATCTTGTTAGTCATAAATATAATTTCTCTTGCTTCCGTATTGTTTGTGTACAAAATATTGATTAATACCGGTTATAGATGCACAGTGTACTTCTGCAAATCGTGTTTGCAGAGTTAATATTAGAACACATAATCGAGTCTTCTTCCATTGGCTATCGCGTTATCAACTCATTTCTGAAAGAAGGCAGGCGGCCGAAATGAAGATTTTGGGCGAACTGCTAGCCGAAATTGACCGCCTACCATAGGTGTACGAAATGTGCTAATAAATGCACAATATTTTATAAAAACAGTTCAAAGTCAAAGGAGCAGCAGCAGATCAGCCAAGTCTCATAGGAATGATATCTCTACCCTGGTTAGAAATATTTCTATTGAGAAGAATTGCAAATGCGGCCGAAGAGCTAGAAACCTACGACACCTCTTCCGAAGTTCCTGAAATTGTTAATAACATTGCTGCGGATATCTACGTAGTATGTCAAAAGACTCTACCCAGAGTATACCGCAAGAAGCAACAAACCTAAAGAAGTTGGCAAAGATTACTGCAAGATATATTGAAATGGAAGATTTTAAAGACTCGGATCATCATACTGGATATTTCTGCTACAATTGCATATACTTTATGAAACCTAACCATTGTGCCATTGTCACAGATGAAGGACCTGATGCATATGGGACAAGCTCAGGCGAAATAGCACCATATGGAATATGTGCAATATGGGAGCCAAATAAAGAAGAGATTCGCTAAAATACATAAATCAAATTAATTGTACAC
>JAATVS010000030.1 GCA_014523695.1 Nitrososphaerales archaeon TH5895 | reverse complement strand
TAACGAATGTTCTTGCAGATCACAAAAGGGAAGAAGAAAATAATAAACAAAGAGAAATAAAGTTAACATACTCTAGTAATAATGACAACATTATTGTAAATGCAGATGCAGATAGGCTAACTCAGGTCGTTTCGAATCTTTTAAGCAATGCTATTAAATTCACTCGGAAAGGAACGGTATCTATTAATATTACGACAAATGACACCGATCAACAAATTATCGTCAGTGTGACCGACACTGGCCAAGGTATCGACCCTGAAATAATGCCAAGGCTATTTACAAAATTTGCCACAAAATCTATTGTAGGACAGGATTAGGTCTGTATATATCCAAAAGAATCATTGAAGCTCATGGAGGCAAAATGATCAAAATGTCCGTGACTTAAGATAATCTCGTCAATATCTATTCCAAATTCATATGCGTTATGAAGTACACCCTTTTACAACTGTATCGAAGAGAAATTTCTTGTTCCTATTGTTTTTATTATTCTCGCTGCGGTTTTGATCAATTCAGATATCTGAATTAAAGCAGAAAATCCATGTTCTACTTCTGGGGGGTGGTAGTATGAACTTTTCGTCCTTTATCAATTGCGGTCTGATTGCATGAGAAGAGTTTGTCAACAGAAAGTCAGTTAAGTTATCCATAAGAATGGTAATTAATATTGAGTCGATTTGATGAATAGTAGTCATATGTTTTCTTTTTCTAGATCTTACACGCCAGTTAATGCTATAACCTTTTTAAAGTTACTATGTATATTCACATTAGCTGCATTGGAAACTTTCGATTTTGTCTGGAAAATTGGAAATTTTTTTTCTATTATTGTTATAAGGGACTATACTTAAATCCACAATGAAAGCTATTTTTGCCTGAATTAGTCCATTCCATTCCATGGTCATTATAATTGTATTTGCTTGAGCGTGCAATAGTCATATCAGCACCCGGGACTACCGAAAATGGTACATTAACTACAACTGAATCTCTGCTTTTGTCTCCTCCTGCAATTGCTTCTGTATCTAATTCTAATGCATCTTTTATTCTAAGCCACCTGCGTTTTCCATCGATACCAAATTCTATAGGAACAGATTTTACTCCAAGCATTTCGCCAATAAAATTATGTGCCACAGCAAAAAATCCTCCTGCTTGTCCAGAATATATTTTCATGATTAGATCCTTTTGTTGTTGAGTTGCTCTTTCGTCTATATACAGCGCTGCTTTCCATTTTGGCCCTGTAGCCATGTTACCTGGAGTATTAAACAGAGCAACGACATTGAGATTGCTCAGATCTGTGTTTCCATAATTTCCTTTCTGTATGTGCCATGCACATGTGACATGACAATTGCCTTCAGTAGGATCTGAAAAGAAAACGCATGGACATACTATATCACAATTACATCCTTCAAAATAATCCCCTTCTAGTTTCCATGATGATTGAGATGATTTACTGTTATCTGTAGTAGTAGCTGTGCCCAAGGTACATTTCAAAGCCAATCACATTGATATAAAGTTTACAACATTCATTTCAGATTGTATTCAGGTTTGGCTATTCACATTGAGGTATACCATTACGGCAAAGAGAGCGGGGTGAAATACTCCATGACTCTGCATTTTTTTAATAATGTCGCCCGCATTGGTAACGTTCCCTTACTCTCGGTATGCTAGTGATTTGGTTGACTTTATGTTCAGGTGCTAATGAGATTATGCACTCTAAATTTCGGAACAGACTTAAAAGCGACAATTTCTACAAGACTCCTACATGTCTAAGAAAATGACACCGGGAGAAGTGCTCGATTCAGTAGTTGAAGGGATCAACACAGGGGATCTAGATTCCCTTATGATGCTCTATGAGGATGATGCGTGCTTTGCGTCTCAACCAGGACAACTTGCAAAAAGTCCGGAATCTGTACGCCAAAGTCTACGTAGTTTCATCGACTCTAAGGGTAAGTTGGATCTAAAAGTAAAGAGAGTACTTCAAGCGAGCGATCTAGCTCTTGTAATTACTGAATGGTCATTTAGTGGAACTGGACCTGATGGAAATCCTGTTAATATGGCTGCCAAATCTGCAGACGTTCTGCGTCATCAGGATGATGGAACTTGGCGGTTTGTCATAGATAATCCTTGGGGGACGGAGTAATTAGCAGAAATTAATATAGAATAAGACATAACACCTTTTTTTCTTCTATCATCAAGTTTGATGAAACAATGAATTCCAGCTATGTAAGCTGTATCCATTATTCCAAATTGTCATTAATTATCGCATCCTTTTGTTTAAAAACAACGCTAAACCTATAGATATTAAACAAAGGACCCAAGCTCTAAGATATTTCAGATTATAAGATTCAGGACCTTCTCCAATATTTTACTCGTCCTTCAAATTCCTTTTTATCTCTGATGTTCCAATACTTCTTAGAAGATCTAAATGGTTTAATGCGCTTCTATACAATTCTTTCCGTACCGCGGCATCCCGAGAGATGTGGACGGCCGAGGTAAAGATTCCTACAAGAAGCAGATATGCACCTAGGGGAATAAAAGCCTCTGATATAAGGCCGTAAGGGGGAAAAAGGTGATATTGCGATATAGTCCTGGACTGAAACAGTGCCTCCTTCCTTACATAGAGTCGTGAATTGTTTAGCATGTTCATCAAGATTTCCAACAAGCCCTAAGAAATCAAAAAAAACTTTCAACCTGTTAGGCCATTGTCTTCTAGTCTCATACGCCTTCAAGGCGTATAGGAATTGCGAGAGAGGATTTGTTGCTTGCTCTATGACTGACATTCGAATTATTCGACGCCCTATTCTATGTTGTGGGCCTAAATAAAGGGACAATATTGACGTGGGCTCAAGGGGGTTTGGCAAGACTTTAAAGTGTTTTCAAAGGTCACGAGGAGGACTGTTTAATACGGTAAGTCTAATAGGAGTCGCGTCTTTGCTGATAAGTTCAATGTTGTGGGCATTGGGATCCATCTATTCCAGGAAATCTTTCTTACCTCAAAATTTTCTACTGGCTGCGGGAAAGGTTACGTTAGTAGGCGGAGCGTTACTAATAATTCCTAGTTTTCTAATTGGAGAATTTAATCAGCTAACTTCTTTTTCTGATATAGACTTAGACTTACTCATATCCTATATCTTTTTAATTTTTATCGGTACCGTCGTACCGTTCGCCGAATTTTATGGGTCCTTAAAGGGAGTACACCACCAATAGCTAATACCTTTGCTTATATAGCACCCATTGTGGCAGTCTTTTTGGGATGGGCTATTCTTGATGAATCTGTAACCTATCTAACCGTTATCGCCACAATTGTTATTTTGATAGGTGTAGCATTAATTATTAGAACGTTGAACAACAAGTAGTTGTCTATTAATCCTAAGTTCGATAAATTGCTGATATCACTTAAGACTGCAGTAGTGCATCTCTTCTAATTCGACATTCAGTTTTTCATCTTCTATTTTCAACTTGTCCATCAAAGTGTGCATAAATGAAACACGAAGTCTATTAATTTAGATCTTATGTATAATTTGTTGCGCAAGCAGCCGCCGCAATAGACCGAAGTATTGTAGAGCACGAGGACGGAGGCAGTAGACCAGGAATGAATGAGTCGTTACCATGTATTAATTCCTATTATTCCAGAAGGTGTCAAATGCAATATTTCTCTTCAGGTAGTCGAGGCACTTTCCAAACGTCTTAGCAGAATTAACAACATCTGATATGATTAACCTTAACGACGAGCAAGATATACATTAGACAAAAAAAAGAGTGAAGTTTTAGACTTGTATGTAGATGGAAATGTTGCGACATCGAACAAATCATGATGAAATAGCGATGCAAATATTTGAATATTTTATTAATCAGGGTTACACATACTGTTATCATATGAAAGAAATAGGAAATAGTGGAATTATGGTATGTAGCGACCTGAGTACAGATAGGTCATTCTAAGACAGGATTGTGGCTGATATGTATATAGAAATTACAACCGCACATTCTAACCCTCTCGCCTCAGCAATTCAAAAATTATTTGGCTAACTATAGGTAGTTCCTTTTATCTTTTTTCTCTTCTTTGGTAACGTAACCTTTAGTCTATTAATTGTCAATTTTTCGTTGTCTCATAATGGAGCAAAACTATCCCGCAATCAAACTCTATTGATTCAATCAGGGTGAATTTTTGAATGTCATTCAAGTCTTTAAAGATGGACATGCCGGTTCCAGCTGCAACCGGATTAATGAATAGATAAGATTCGTCAATTAGTTTCTCTTTAATCAAGGAAGAATCGAATGAGGCACCACCATAAACAATGATATCTCTACCTTGTTGGTCCTTTATTCTGCTAATTTCGGCCCGAAGGTCACCATTTGAAACTTCTGTGTTGATCCACTCCGATTTGTTTAGTGTTTTGGTAAAAACAATCTTTGGGGTTTCAATCATCTTTTTTGCGAACAAATACTCAGGGTCATCAGGTTTGTTCATCACACCAGACAGGCTGGAAGAACGCAGAATTGTATCGACTGGCTCCGTCTTAAGTAAGCCTCGAATCTATTAGAATAGTGAAAATTTACTAAAATTGTCTCCATTTTCCTGTACCTTTATTGGAACTTAACCATATATGGTGCAATTTAAATAGCTGACACCCGTATATTTTCTTACTAAAATTACTAAGGGAGAATAATGCCATCCAACGGAGAAAATTACTCGGGGATTGACGCTAGGATATATAGCCACTACCAAGATAAGTCAAAGAGCTTTCAACGATATCTTGTTATCTATTTGGGATTTGTTCTGTTTTTCTTTTTCGCTATATTCATAACTTACATTCTAGCACAAGCGGAGCAGTTCAGTATCTCGAGTCGTTTGTTAGAAATCAATAATACCATTGCCGGAATAAATTCAAGTATAGGAGATCTTCAAAATAAGCAAATTATGTTAAAGGAATTCGCAAATGGTAGCCTTCTTCATGATCTTTATACTGAAAGTTCCAAGCCGGTTAAGTATAGTATAACATTAAACAAAATGACCGACTTAAACTCTATTGCCAACGACTCGGAGTATTTGGATTATGACGTGTCTGGAAGCAATGTATACGTGGTATGGAATCGCACGTATGATACTACTTCCAACACCGAAATATTCTTTAGATCATCAACAGATAGCGGAACTACATTTGGGAAGCCAATTAGCATAAGCAATAGTGCAGGATATTCGCCATTTCCACAGATAGGCAGCTCTGGAAATAATACGTATGTGGCATGGGAAGACACGGATGATACTACTTCCAACACCGAAATATTCTTCAGAGCATCAACAGATAACGGAACTACATTTGGGAAGCCAATTAGCATAAGCAATAGTACAGAATATTTACAATTTCCAACCTTGTTTGCGTCTGGAAGCAATGTATACATGGTATGGGAGGAACTGGATGATACTACTTCCAACTCCGAAACATTCTTCAGAGCATCAACAGATAACGGAACTACATTTGGGAAGCCAATTAGCATAAGCAATAGTGCAGGATATTCGCCATTTCCACAGATAGGCAGCTCTGGAAATAATACGTATGTGGCATGGGAAGACACGGATGATACTACTTCCAACACCGAAATAT
>JAATVS010000252.1 GCA_014523695.1 Nitrososphaerales archaeon TH5895 | reverse complement strand
CGGGTCCGGTGGGCTTCGATCCCACAACAACTGGCTTCGGAGGCATGCGCTTATTATATCAGCACCCTCTCCTGACTAGGTGACGGACCCACCTCATACTAGCTCAGAATTTCATATTAAAGCCTTTACGCATTGTTAATATGTGCCATTGTAACTATGTGCTTTTTTTAATAATTTCGCGTTTCATATTCATATTATGCTTAAGATAGCAGCATATTTTAGAAATTATTGCATTTTCTGATATCAAAAGTGTTATATTGTAATTATGCTTACTTTAACCCGTGTACGTAAAGTTAGATCAACTGGAAATAATGGGTACTCACTTAGAAGAGGTGAAGGTAGGTGATATTCTCTCTTTTGAGGCACTGATCAGGAACCCTCTGGACTGGGATCATTTTTTCGAGCGGATTGAAATGTTGAAGTATCACAGAAGCACACCGTTTACCGTAGTCACGCGGGAAGGCGATAGAATTCAGGGATTTGGCGAAATCATTTCTGCAGAGAAATGGAGAAATGGTATGCACTTTGGGTTCAAGATTAAGGTAAAGGTTAGAAAACAGAAATCATTGAGTGACAAGAGAATGCATGAAAGAGTTACCAGTCAACCAGTAGTACCAGAATTGAGTCCTTTGCCCCTCTGAGGCCTTCAAAGAATCATGTAGATTTTAAATCTTAGGATACTTTTTGACGGCTATCTTCTGGGTGATAGCGCGATGTCGACTACTCCATTGCTAGTTGTAAACAAGGCGTAGATAGACTGCAAACCACTCTGATAGAAAAAGATCGATTCTAGTCTTCACCAATAATCGCTGTTTCTCATGATTTGAAGAATGTTTAAATAAATAAAGCTATTTCATATCTAAATCATTTTGCGGCATATTACTTCGTTTGCGGTTGACATCGACGGGACTATTACTGAGAACGGCGGAGGGGTGCTTCACCTACCCGCTGTCCTCGAGCTCCGAATTCTCGAGAGAATGGGATTTAGAGTAATTTTTGCTACCGGAAGATCATCGTTTGAAGCATATACGTTGGCTGTCTTTGCGGGAACAACGAAGATAGCCGTTTCCGAGAATGGTGGAGTCATTACCAAAAGCCCCGAAGAGCATTTGGTCTTAGGAAATAAGAAAATATGCATGGAAGGGTATAATGTACTGAAAGATCGTATCGACGGCGTCAAAAATAAGCCGGTTTTTGGGCGAATGTCAGAAGTTGTCTTATGCAGAAATTTTGATATCGACCATGCTCAACAGATTTTCAAAGAACATAATCTCCCTTTGTATCTAAGCGATAGTAAATACGCGTACCACATTAACCAAGTGGGGATAGACAAGTTTACAGGGTTGACCGAAGCGTTACAAATTCTAGGGCTTCAAGCAAGGGATTGTGTAGCAATTGGAGATAGCGAGACTGATATTCCCCTTTTTAAATCGTGCGGTTATAGTATTTGCTTAGGACATGCTGAAGAAAAGGTGAAGCAGAATGCAACACAAGTTGTGTCTGCTAAGCACGGCGAAGGACTTGTACATGCCATTCAGTTTGTGTCTCAAAAATTTTTTGAGATGGAACCATGAGCTTAAGAAATCTTAGAAAGGAAGCGGTACAACTTTTAGAAAAAATACTCACAGATAGATACATTGACGACGTTAATTACACCCTTACAGAACCTACGAACAGTGAATTCGGAGATCTTACCAGCAATATTGCGTTCCTGCTTGCTCAACGATTACGTAGTAAGCCTTATCTCGTTGCCAAGGATTTGGTAGAATCTCTTTCAATACAATTAAAAAAACAAAGGACAAAGGAGTCACTACTCAAGACAATTGAGGCCCATCACTCCGGCCATATTAATTTCAGGGCAGCCTGGGATGTATTTCCGAAAGCAGTAATCAGTGAAATAGTAGATAGCAGTTATGGAAAATTTGACTTTGGGGGAGGAAGGCGGGTCATTATTGAACATACGAGTGTAAACCCTAACAAAGCGCTACATGTGGGACATTTGAGAAACATGATTATTGGAGATGTTCTATACAGAATTCTCTCGGCTGTCAATTATGACACAAGTGTACTCTACTATGT
>JAATVS010000251.1 GCA_014523695.1 Nitrososphaerales archaeon TH5895 | reverse complement strand
TCCCTCATAAGACGAAGAGTCTTGTGTATGTACAGGGAGGTACGGCATGTGGGGCAACAAATAACGTATTGATTGGTGCCAGTATAAAGCCACGAATGTCCGCATCTCTTGCAGAAACTTTTTAAAAAGATTTTTTCTTTAGTCAGCCTACTAGTTACTAGTTAGTAGGTATGTAGCTCTATTAAAAGCTTGCCTCATTGTACTAAGTCCCTATCAGATAGAAACTAGCTCTTTAAAATGAAGATAGGGGTCAAAAGTTACCACTCATGGGAATAATCTATCGATAGAAACAAAACAATATCTGTGTATATTGACAATCAATTTAGATGCAGTGAATTAGATCCGTGTTATTAGATTTGAGATGTTGACGTTTGGGTTACGGGTTTCGTTTCAACAGGTCTTTCACTGAGTAGTGAATACCGCGGTAGGAGAAAAGTCTTGTTTCCTATTTTTTTTGTCTCAAAGGCATCCCTGAGACGCTCTAATTGGGGATATTTTCGCATCATCGTCATCATCTCTTTTTGTACCATCGTCATCATTTCATCGAGCGTATGATCTATCGTATTACGCATGGTTCTCATTTGGTCATCTTGCAACTCTTTTTCTCTCTGCAATTTTTCGACAGTTCTCTTAATCGAATTTTGTTCAATTATTCTGTTGGCAAGCTGCTCTTGAATTTGTTCTATTTTCGGCGCATTCTTTAGCTTATCTTCGTATTCGTCAATCTGTTTGCGAAGTCTGAATTCATCATTAATGGTGAGCGCATCCACAGCTTTCATATATTCGAGCATAATCTGTTTGCGTGATTCATCGATATTTTCATCGTAATAGATTTCGTCTAGTTTAACACTATGGCCCATCATAAGTTCTTTGAACTTTCCGTCAACTTTGGAATTAACTAGCGCTGTGTTAAAGAATCTTCTTGCAGCGTGGTCAGGCTGTAATTCATCGAATTCAAGACCCGCTTTTCGAACCAACTGACGGGTCTGCCGATTTATTGCCAGTTCTCTTGGACATCTGGGTGTGTTTATCCTCTTTGAGTAGAGCGCGTATTTGTCACGAATGAGAGGCGATTTCTCGTGTATTTTCTCACCTTGTTTTATTCTATACTCTAAATATTCATCGATAATTGACATACATTCAGGGGTGACCAGTGTAACATATCTTGATTTTTTACTCTCTCCATAAACAGTTAACATGCCTAATCCCTCATCCAGCTTCTTCAATGATTTAATAGTCAATGAGGGAATAGCTCCAACTCTAATCCCACTCGAAGCCATCAATAAGATAATACATCTATCTCTTAGGTCTGCTATAGATATAAGTTTTGAAATCTCTTGTCTTGTGTATGATCTATAATCATTTGATACATCTTCCGGATAATAATGCTTAGCTATCTTCTTCCATGGTAATACTATTTCATGCTCCTCTAACAGTGACTGAACACCTGCAAGATAAAATTTGATGCTATTAACTGATATCTCTCCTCTTTTTGGCTTGCCTGCGGTATTCTTACTCTTTTTTTTCAATTCCAAAATATAGCTTACCATCATAGATTTTAGTTTGTCAGGTTTTATCTTAACTAGCTCGTCAGGGGTTATCTTATAAAAACTACATACTAGTGTCACATGAACTGAGTATACCCTCTTCGTACTCCCTGACTTCAAGCCATCGAGCCATGATCTGCATGATTCATACTGAGACAAAGATGCAACAACGTTCATGTACGACACACATCAACAGAGAACAACTAATAAACGTAGCATTTAGTTTAGTTATCATACAATAACCGACCAACCATCCAATCAATCAGCTTAGAATTAGGAATGAATTTTAAAGACAATCTTATAGAAACACATGTGGAAAGTATCAATGTTGTTTGCCTTGGTGAAACAGAATTTGTAAAAGGATTAGGCAAAAAAGGGCAATCGAGTGATATAACAACTTATGACAAAAAAAATGATGACAGAATCATGACATTCATAATTCCGTCAGGCTATCCCGATAAGATCCAACCATTAATTACCGCGGTAAATTTGGCAGAATATTCGATAATTAATGTTAACAAACTGGATAGGTATTTAGGAGAGCAAATAGTAGCCTTAGAACTACTGCAACAATATAGAGGATTTCTCCTTCATTCTTACGAAGTTGATATTGAAATACTCAACAGTCTCCTAAAAAACACCATTACATCCTCATTTAAGGTTGAGCAGAATATTGATAGTCTTAAAGAAAGTATCAATTCTTTATCTCCAATAAAAAGAGACGGGTTACCGATTATCCATATAGATACTATTTTTAACGTAAAAGGAGTCGGTGTGGTCGTATTGGGTATACTTAAACAGGGTGCCATCAAAATACATGATGAACTAATATTATTTCCTCAAAAGAAAAAAGTTATAATCAAAAGCATACAAATGCATGATAAAAATGTCGAAGAATCCAATAGTCCAGCTAGGGTGGGTCTTGCTCTAACTGGTGTTTCTTTTGGGGAGATTACTAGAGGAGATATTTTGTCTAATATCAATCATTTTACTTCCGTAGATCAGGAATTAATCATAGATTTTAATAAGCTGTCGTTTTATGATAACGATCTTTCAGAAAATCATTCATATCTTTTGTCCATAGGAACACAGATTAGGCCTGCAAAGATAGAGAAACTAGAGAATAATAGGCTAAAGATAATATCTGAAAAGCTATTTTCCTTTAAGGCAGGAGATATTGCAATTCTGTTAAATCCAGATAGTAAAAGTATACGAATCGCAGGTTCAGGGAGAATACATGTATGATATTCCTCAGTATATCTATGAGTTCAGTTGTTATGTTGATTGAATTAACATTTAGCTAAAGTAGCTTAGCGAGTAGTATGAAAATGAAATCAATATTAAGACAGGAGGTACATACGGTTTGCAATTGAATACTTAACAAACCTTACCTACTTTCTGCAATTGCAATTTTAAGAGTATTAACCCGTGTTATGTCGTCTTGGACTTCACTGGCTTCGGGTATGTTCTTTGGTTGTTTTTCCAAATTTAGAGTAGTACTCTAGTTTAGTAAAAGAAATAAGTAGATGAACCATGTGTTTTCTATAGGTTAGTCTTCTTCCTCTTCTCCTTCTCCTCCGCCTTCTCCCTTTGCGTCACCACCTCCTGTATTACTACCTGAGTTATCTAGTTCTCCAGTTGATGGGAATGTAGTTGGTACTTCTTCAACTGGCGGGGGTCCTATGGGTTGTTGTGGGACTCCAGGAAAGGACATACTTGCTGCTGCTGCTGCTGCTGCTGAGCCTCCAGTACTTGCGGCGGCAGCCGCGGGTTTGTCATTATTATTAGAATCCATTGCTCCCTGCATAGTTGCAGTGTCTTCTACGTGTCTATCTTCCATTAACTTGGTGAAAGTGTCTTCAAACTGTCCTTGGTTAAGCTCCGCGTTTGAATCCTGTGAATTACTTCCTCTTCCTCTTCTATATCTTCAGTGCTTAATTCCGACGCAATGCGGTTGATAGATCTCTCATATTTAAGTCATATTCATTTACGTCTAATGTACGTATTAACTCGTGTTGTTCATTGTGTAACTCTATCGTGTCTACTTTTGCAAATGCGCCGGTATTTGTAAGGGGGTTTTAAGTAAATGGTCTAGACATTTAAGAAGGATTAGGATTAGATTCTAACCTTTAGATAGGAGCGTGACTTAGTTAACATACGGACAATCCAAGAAGCATAGGAACACAAAAATGGAACACTTTACCTGAGTTTTTAAATGCCGAATAGCAAGAGAGTGTATTATAACGATAAAGAGATACAAAATGTTGACATTATATTTAGAATACCGAATATAGAAGGACATCTAATTACAGATATTTTAGACTATCCTGATATGCTTGAACATAATGACCCAGAAGAATGGTTGAATAGAAACCATATTACACAGGCTAGAATAAATGAGACTAGTCATTTTGTTGAGATAACACTAATGAATGACACCGACACAATTCTGAACGTCCGTAAGATACCTTATGAATCGGTCGCAGAAATAAATATTTTAAGTAAAGAGTCTGTTGGACCTCCTAAGATACCAATTAATAAATTATCAAAGTCTGAAAAGTCTAGTCTTAAATGACCCAGGAGGATAACTAGTGCTCTCATGCTCCAATAAAAGACTTATTACGGTCTATCCTCTTAAATGAGGAACGGCATGAAAGGACCTTATTCAATGGGTACCGGTGCGGAAAGCTTGTTCCATGTTGACAGTGGTGATGTACGATTAAAAACTCAACCTGTGAAATATACGAGTAATGACGGTTCAGTGTCTTGTAAATTGACAGTATACACACCCTCAGTAAGTCCTGAGGAAGTGGGATACAATGAGGAGGGAAAAATAAGAGATAGTCCTAAAGAATATTTTGAAATAGACGCTTTTGAAGGAAAAGAAAAAATAATGCAAACCAAGAAGGAACAGAACATAGTTGATGACTTTCCAATTAAATGTAATACTGAAGGAGAAGCATTAGGGATACTTATTAAATTATTAGGTGAATAAAGGGAAAGGTAAAGAGGAACACACATAAAATTTTTCATTATTGCAACGCTTTCTTAAATTGCACCACTTCTTACAGGATGCACTATCTTTTTCTTAGTCTCTTCTGTATGTGGTTTGCCTTTTGTTGGGTGCGTCGTGTGTTTTATGGTATTCTAGTCTGTTGTTAGTCTGTCTTTGTACGATTTCTTTGGGTCTATTGATACCCTTTAGTGGGTGATTGTGTGTCTTGGAATATTCTAAATGTCCCTCTTATTTTCTCACAGGTCTTTTGTGATAGACATCTCCCAACTTGTCATGGTTTGGGTTTCTTTTCAGCTCCGATGTTCTCTTACGTGTTTCTTCGAAATATAATCCTGACCTTCCCGCGTTTCATGTTTTGCATCCTGACTTGCATGGCATTATTTGTTTACTAGTACTATGATTTGGTTTAGTAGAAGAACTATGAAGACCCTTTCACTCATAGTAGGGAAAGTACGAAACTGTCTAAACTGTCATTATGCAAACACTTTTCCATCAGGAAGTTAAACTCTCCAGACTTCTCTGTAAGGCAGAATGTAATTTAATAAGTGATTCATATATTTTGATCTTCTCGTGTCCTAGTATCTTAATTGCGTTCTGCAACATGGGAACTGCATATTTGGTAAACGCGATAGGTACAACAAAAGGACTTCTGGGCGGAGAATGCGTAATCCTCACCTTGGTTTCCATATTCAAACTACTTATCTTTCTTTTATGGTGGGATAATTTCTCTTATGCTAAGATTTTTGAAATCGAAAATGAGATTATCTGCTCTAAAAGTTGCAGTAGGCCCAGAATTAGTAATTACATAGTCTTTTTCTTTACCACAATCTACACTGTAAAACTCTTCGTCAGAAGTATCAGCATACCATTTGCCATTATCTTCAACTTCAGATATCTTATTCCAATTATTGTTAGCGTTAATATCCAAATATGATTCCATCTTTACAGATGAATCATTTTCGAGATTATACATTATAGTTTTCCAACCGATCCATTTATTTACGAGAGAGTTAGGTATTTCTGAGACTCCACGTGCATCAGTATATCCTCCAGTATGCCATATTTCCTTTTTCCAAGATACTTTGCCATCAAAGTATAAACCACCATTTAAAGCTGTCCCCTCACACGGAACCATATCATTATGTCGCCCTCCTCTTGCACGCCATGTCAGATGAGGATCTAATGAGTCTCCGTCTTCGCTTCCCTCATCCTGATCAGAGAATTCATTAGAACCTGCGGTTAGAGTAGAAGATATCATTCTAACATATCCTGTCATTTCTACATTCTTCCATTCTTCTTGCCCTGGAAGAGTATCTACACGTAGCCTCACCTTTGAACTATTTACTCTCCATGAATTATCTGAATGCTGATCCAATGTAATATCTGAGTTGAAAGAAACTATTTCATCGTCGAGCGGATCCTGCATGTTGATGAACCACTCTCTTCCATTCTGCACTGTAGGATAGATCTGGAGAGTACCAAATTGATCCATTCTTCTTTCCCCTTCTGGAATAGGGAGAGGAGGAGGAGTAATAACGATTCGTGTATAAAGCATAATGAAAATAATAAAGAGAACTAATATGCTTGATGCGATTAATATAATTCTCTTTCTGTGCTTTGCATTATCAGGCATCTTCATTTTATCAATCATAGTTTTTAATGGAGAACATCAGGAAGATAGAGAGAATAATTGATTTCGAATAAGTAGCACGGAAACATATCCACATATCGTTAATTACATTGATACAAATCATACATATAATAAATCAATGGTCAATTGATACGTATGTATATACATACCATACCCTAATAGAGTAGGATAACTAAACTGCTTTGCTCAATGAAAACACTTTCATTTGCTATTTGACTAATAATACTAAGCCTAATCAAAGCCCCTTTGACTGGTATTGAAACTAATGGTCGAAATCCCCCAATATCATTTTAGGAATAGGATGATCGAGTGTTCCAAGATATTTTATATATATTTTCTTGCCTCTGGAACAGTTCTAACGATCATCAACTACGGTCGCGATGCCTTTACCTTTTACTCCTTTATGTGGAAAGTTCTCATCATCTATTGAAAAAGAAATATTAGGTTTGTTTCGTAAATTCTTGATTTTATTAGTTGTTTTGGGTGTAATTATCAACGATTTTTCTCTATCATTATAGTAATTAAACCATACTGGTTGAATATTAGGATCCCCATCGTCATCAATAGAACCGAGTTGCAAATTTAGCTTATTTTCGAGGAATGTATCAACTTCTTCTTTGCTCATAGAGGAAGTACTGGTGATTGCACTAATGACCT
>JAATVS010000250.1 GCA_014523695.1 Nitrososphaerales archaeon TH5895 | reverse complement strand
GGGGCACTCGATTACCTGGTCCCTAAGGGTTTTGTTACCGAACGCCAGAAAAGAAAGGACGGTAGTTATGACGTCAAATTCGAATCGTATGGATAGATGAATGCCTTCACTAAAGCCTTTATATCTGGACATGTCTAGAACTACGAAATGAAATTTGAATTCGAGGAATTTACTTCCGTTGAAGAAGTTTTCATGTACTTGGTATCGGTAGCGCCTTACATGAAACAAATCTTGCCTGTAAGCTCGTATAAAGGATACGTTTTCTCCATAGTTCCTTTAAGCCCTATTTCAGGTGAGGTCTTAATGATGGTCTATACAAAAGGGAGAATAGATCCGGGAATGCTCGAATTTGATGTTTCCACAAAGAAGTACAAGCAGGTAAACTCTGTTGAACGAGCTGACAAGAATTATTTTATTATATTGACTCCTGCCAAGGCTACAATAGCGGATGAAGCAATCGCGGCACTCGAATCAAAAAAACCGTGAAAGGTTTGTTCAATATTTCACCCGTCTCGTCCACAGAAATAAACTTTCCCGAGTGCATAAGGAATGTGTGTCTAAAATCTGGTTCGTCTTGCTAGGTGGGAAGTAGATTTTTAAAGCTTTGGAGGAAGTGATGCAGTAACAGATTTTCTTCTCGAATATTTTGAAACAATTTCCTCTGGTGGTCTTCCGCTAAAAAGATTTTTCGATAATCCTCTCAAATACCGCATTATCGCCCATGTTCCGGCTTTTATTAGAGTCGCCATGAAAACTTTCATCAGAGGACCGTACGTCTTGTTCCTTATTATAATTGGAATTATGTCGTTTATAACCCATAGGTTGTGCTGCCAGCATCTCCAAAAAAGTGCAAACTGTGCTTCATTGAGATTTCCAAAATGCATAGAATTCCTCTCTGAAAAATCTTGGTATAGTAGTGGCGCGACAAGTCCACGCATATTAGTATCTCGAAAATCATCAATTAAGTCTATGGTGTATTGAGTCTCGTCAGGAGTTTCATCAGGCCATCCTATGATAAGAGTCAGTGCCGGAAACCAGTGGTTTTGATTCAAGATCTTGACGCCCTGTCGTACAACGGCTCCCCATTCCTCCGCTTGGTACGGCTTAGTTTTAACGCCAAGATGTTTCTTTACCATTCTGGGCGCAACTGTTTCAACGCCAAGATTTGTCGCAAGCCATCGACCGCTTCTTTCCATTCCATTGATCTGAGATAATTTTGTTATGAGATCAGGTGAGCTCGCTACTGCCGAAAGAGTCATGTGAGTAGTGCCTATGAAATTCGCACCCACAGACTTCAGGCCAGACCATAAGTTAATTATTGCATCAGAATTGGGAACAAACTCCTTGTTATCACAGCCATATAAGAGCATCTCATCAGATTGGAGCCATATTGAATCAAAACCATACTTCAGGTTAATCTTAGCTTCTTCCTGTAGTCTTTCAAGTGGAATGTCTTTTTTTGAACGCTTGTTTACATCACAAAAATCGCAACCCCTACCACATCCTCTCATTGCTTCAATCAGTGAATTTATTGTCGGTCCACGAATGCTTGGAATATTCTCAATTCTCCTGACAAAAGTGTGAAGTAATTCGGGGGCATCACCAGATTCTAAGTCGTGGAACAGATCAAGGGCTAATTCATCCGCCTCGCCTATAACTACCGTATCAATACCATGAATCTTCATTCGGTCTGGTTTTGCTAACTCCCAGGCACCATTCCCCCCTACGACAACTTTGAAACCATATTTTTTCTTGAGTTGAATTATGGAGGCACACAACTTTTTAAATTTCATGGCAACGTACGAAAGCTTTTCGGGCGACATTGTCGTGGTCACAGGCGCCATTCCTAAAGGATCCATTACATTTATTCCAATAACTTTAGTTTCAGGCCCGACACATCTCTCGAGCATTTCGGGGTGAGCTATGAAAATGTCGTTAGATTTGTACTCCTTGAGCAATGCGGCCTCAACTCTCCTTAATCCGCATTGAGCGACTTTAACTTCCCCTGTTGTCTTGTCAGTTTCAACACTGGGACAAAAAAGTTTATCGAAGACAAACTCAGGAACTAGTTCATAAGGTCCGCAGGCGATGAAACCATAAAGAAAATTGCCTCTATAGTTGGTCATGAGACTCCTATCTGCAGTTAGTACAACTCTCTTGCCGTTCATCATGATCTAAACTTTCCTCCTTATTCCATCTGAGCATTGATATAAATCTATTCCGATACGCCAAATTCCTACTAAAATTCCCAGTAGCTAAGGATTATTACCTAAAAATTCAATAGAGCCCTTTTCGATGTCCTCGCGACAATATTGATTTAAGTTGTCTATGACCAAGCATCAACAAGGCATCGAGGTACGAGACCCATCTATAACCGGCGTGCTCTTCTGAAATTCTAACATTTCTTGTGTTAGAGGTTGCGAAATAAAAAATCACTTCCTTTTCAGACTTCATGCCATCACCTCTGAAGAAGGAATAACTTATTTTTCCTATATAAGATTGAATGTCTATAAATCTAATTCCTGTCTCTTCCGTTACTTCCCGAACTAGAGTCTGTAGCTCAGTCTCTCCCTTTTCCTTATGGCCTTGTGGGAAACCCCAGAAACCCCTCCTATTTCGCAATAGTAAAAACTCAGAGTTCGTTCCTCCTTCTCCATTTGGTGACCAGTATTTTATTACCGCTCCCACAGATTGTTCCGGCGCCACCCTATACCAGTACAGACAGTATAAAGTGCGATATAATATCGTTAACTGCTTTCAAACGTATTAATATCGAGGGAATTGTGACTCTAGATAGGGGGCCGGTCGTCTAGCCTGGTAGGATACGGCATTGGCATTGCCGAGGTCGTGGGTTCGAATCCCACCCGGTCCATGTGCTCCAGGAACCAACTGCCATCGCTTGTTCACATCGAAAAGATATCTTCATTTTGTAAAGCATCGGATAATTCTGAAATCTGGGGCTCTGAATAGGAATTGCATAGTAACGCGTGTCCAAGTTCCTCACGAGGTCAAACTATCTTCAATGAAGCAGAAGGTATAATATGAAATCTAGAAGCTATAATAAATAAGCCGATAAACCAATAAATATGTGTAAAGAGAAATTCTAGCTGAGCTACTAGTTTGATGAGGGTACTCTTGCACATTGTTTGGTTTTCTTGATGATTCGTTTTATAGCGAAAAAAAGATAGCTCTTACGGCAGATCCTAATGCTATGGTTGAGGAGCTACTGGTCTCAGACTATGGAGAACATAATATGTTGGTTTATCCAAATCGCAGATCTTTTAGGCAATTGTATTCAAAATATTGTAGAAATATACTTGTTGAAAATAACTCAAATGGTGCTAAAAATGAAATGATTTTGATAATATCCTACTATGACACTGTTAGTAACATTAGAAATGTGCTAAAACGAACGGGGATAGAAATTGACGGAGGCATGAAAAAAGAGCCCATTGTACTAATGGATTCCGTTACAGCGTATTCATGTTCTACTGTTGACCAAAGGTGTGAGGGAGCAGGCGATAATCACAGAAGTGGTGAATCCTTCGACAACAGGATTTGGGCATCTAATGAGCAACTGGAGGATCAACATGCTCCATTTCCCATCCGTTACAAACCGTACAGAATCTTAAGTCTCCTGAGTTCCTTGTTGCAGAATACGCATGACTTGGGGATGAAAGGGTTGTGTGTTATTGCTGATGTGGGATCATTCTACCTCCTCAACAGAATCGAAGAACTTGTGGACTACGAATGTTCTTATGCTCCTAAATTTGATAAAAAAATAAATGTTAAAGCATTTTGTTGTCATCATCGACAGGAAGTCAAAAAGGCTTTAACAATAGAACAACAAGCAAGGATCTTTGGCCACCATAACAGAAATCTTCTCCTTACCAGTAACTGAAATAGTTCAGTCATGTGTCACCGAATGACGAGACACGATGATTTTCTTCGCAATATCAAAAATCTTAAGGTTACCAGGGGTAAGTAGTATACCCCGAGAAAAGAAGGTTAATCTTTTGGTCTCCAGAAATCAGATGCAGGACGAGGAGTGTTTCATTTTCAAGATGATCGACGATAAGGGCGACTATATTTTAAGAATTCAAAGTCCCTTTTCAGGAATTCCAGAGCGGGAGATCTATTGGGAAGTACTCCTTTATGGTAATCGCCAGTTGCTTTCGTATGTAAATATCATAAATTCTGTATATGGCCTTTCTCCTTCGATCGAATCCTATATTCTTTATGTGCCGAAAGGTTTCAATTCTTAAAATTTCGATTGAGCTGCCAATCCCCTTTTTTTTATCAACTATTCTATCTAGTAACAAAATTGGAAGATTTTGAGTCTCAATTTTCGATTCGGCATGCATTATCACTCCCCCATCAAGTTTGTATCTAACACACACTTTGCGATATAGCGTAGAGCCAGACTTTTTCTGACCTAGTAAGACAATTTCAATGTTATTCCTTACTAATGCTTGGAGTACACTTTCCAAGACACCGTTCTGTATGATGACAATTAGTAGGAGTGGAGGAATTTTGTGCCGCAATTTAGTTTCTATTTCGACTACTGCCTTTTGCAATGTTGACCAATTATACATTCCAGAATCAAGTCTGATACTTTTCAATTCTGTTTGAATAGGCTAAACAGAATTAAAAAGGGTGCTTTAGAATAGTATTAGCCCAGAACAATACGTATAGCCAGAGCCGCCATGGCAATACTGAATGTGCCCATACTAATTATTTTCAGATACTTTTCTAACGTGAGCATGGAGACATTTTGCTCATTCCTACTTTTGAGGATCTTGTAAGGCCTAGAAAGACAAATTTCAACGTAACTGATGAAACCAGCAACACTCGCCACAAGTATCGATTCAAGACTAATTGTATTAGTCTGCATCATGTAACCAGCCAGGACGGGGAGCGCGCCCCATGCTACCACAAACCAAAAATTTGTGTGGAAATATCCCTTAAATTTCTCGAAGTTATACGCAAAAAGGAAAAAACCTTCTGCAACTGCTACGACTGAGAGTGAAGGCACAAACAAAATGATATAGTAGACGCCTATTGCATAGGCGATTGAGAGAGACAAAACCAAGACAGTCCATGAAGCTAATTTGCTAAATTCTATTCCCCAAGGCCTCTTTCTTGAACCAATATAATCAGCAAAATGCGCGCCGATTCCCAAAGCAAAAAAGTAAATAACGATGATTCCTACTATCCTCTCCCAATGGATCGAAGGAGTAAGGAGCGAGCCCAGTAACGCAAATGATATACACATCGCAGTATACGGCAAAAATAGAATTCCTATCGCTATTCTAAATTGGGTTGGACCAAACTTTGGTACGAACCATTCGTTCAGCCGATTAGTGTCCTCATTCATTCTTCTTAGCAACAATCATTTTGGAAGTACCAAATGTGAAATGCGTAGAACTTATTTCGACAAAGCCATGACATCTTAAGGATACCAGTAGCTCCTCCGACCACTTTGAATTCTCAATCAACTGATCAAGTTCTAAGAAGACATGCTGCCACGATGTTACAATCGAACCAGCGATGCGCAACAACTTGAAATGTAACTTCCAGAGAAATCTAACAATTTTGTTTTTTGGATATGAAAAATCGTGAAACACAACAACCCCGTTTGGAGTTATCACTCTACTAATTTCAGCTACAACTTTGTTGATGTCCACATACTTTGCCAAGTATGAAGATACGATACAGTCACAGCTACGATTCCTAAAGGGCAACATTTCAGCGTTTGCGTTAACCACATTTCGGATCTTTCTCGTATTATTGGAAATCTTGGCATAGTCAAATGAGAGATCCAAACTCAAAACATCTAATCCACTAGTGTTGCTCTTGATCATCTCGCTCAGAATTCCAGTACCGGAAGCTAGGTCTAGCACGATTTTTCCTTGGATCTTATTCAGAATTTTTTTTTTCCAATGCATATCCCTGCCAATTGTAGCATATCGCACAATCCGGTCATATGTATTGGAGTTTTGCTCAGTAAAAAAATACCTTGCATTATGTAATCCTGAATGCACTAGCCTAGTACATGATACATATTTCTTGCGTATAAAGCTTATAGTTATCATACGAACCATATGTTGCTAGTTGTATTTTGTGAATTGGCAAAGGCATGTTCGGCGAGGAGAATACGAAGGTCGCAAAGTAGTCATAAAAACCAACAAGAAAATCAAGGGCTTTAGAGATTTCATCCTTGTATTTGCTTTTGTGCTGACGTCAGTGCTAATGCTTCATCCGTGCTCCCCACATCCGCTTGGTTCAATGTTATTGTATAACGAGAGCGTTTTGATGAGAGAAACACTTAGGAAGTTAGAAATACTTAGCCCAACTCTTTTATACAATAGCAAGAGGGTCCTAATAGAGGAATACATCGAGGGGGGTAATTTGTATTCTCTTTTCGAGAAAGAGGAGGACACCTCCCTAGCAAATAAAGCAGGTATTATCACGGCACGTCTTCACAATGCTGAATTAGTTTTTCTAGATAACAAGGCCGAAAACTACCTGATAGACAGTCAAGGAAAGCTAGTCAGAACAGATTTGAGTTTCATCATGAGAGACAATTCTGTCTTTTCAAGAAGCATGGATATAGCTAGCTTTTTAGCTAGCATAATGGATTTAAGTAGTTCTAGATACCATACAATTCATAACACTTTCGTCAAGGCTTATGTGAACGAAACAGGCAGGTCATGCCCATACCTTTACATTATTTTGAGAAACATCATGGCCTTAGCACTTACCTCAAATAGAGTTAATACGTTTGTGAACTTGTTGAAATCTTGAAGGGAGCTGACAAGTCCACTACATTTAGAGGTTGTTGCCATGTCTAAGATATTATCTGCTATATAGGTGGTAACTCCGTCTTCTTGTCAAAACCACCTGAGCCAAAGCGACAGTAGAAGCACTGGTCAGACATCATGTATGGAATCTTTTGAATGACAACAGCTCCAATCTTTAATGCGATTTTGGTCATGATTTTGTATTTCATTGGCATGGATGGAATAACCTCTTTGAAGTAAACATCATAATGATCCGGGCAAAACTTTAATGTAACCTGAGCTTTCTGCCTAGATTGATGCCCTTTATCCCTTGATGACGTGTTTAGATTTTTTGCCACATTAATTTGTTCTCTGATATACTCGTGCTTTGGACATGGGCAATCCTTCCCTTGAGGATGTTTGTACGCAGGAAGATTCTTCCAGTCAAAGTCAGGGTAATTCTTCTCAAAGTCTTCCATTCATTATCCCAAATTTTATTGAATGTTATCTGATATAAACATGTAGGGATCAAAATGCCTTCCGTTGGCAAGAATTAAATAGTCAAAAGGATCAGAAAAAATATATTTTTGGTTATATTACAATCGTCAAGCGACGTGATGCGAGACCAGCATACTAGTAAGAGCGGCAATTCTGCAAAATCAGCAGCTACCACCACTTCGCAGACTAGGAATAGAGACGAGGGTACGTCGTCGAGACAACCTGCATCGGATTCCAACCTTAGAACTCTGCAAGATTTTAAGAAAACCCTTCTCGAAGAGAAGAAGACAGGTGAAGAGACTATAGAAAGCCTCAACAAGAAAATAGACGATACAAAGAGACTCATTGACGATGAACGCATCAATTTGGATGAATTACGAGCCAAATTAAAAGTGGTAAACGAGCAGAAAGATGCTGAATTCGGTAGGTTTACCGAATTGAAGAATGCACTCGTTACAGCAAGGACTCAGATGAAGTCTCTTGATGAAAAAGCAGCAACACCACGTTCAAGAAAGGATAGATATGATCTGGTAAATCTGAATAATCAGCTGGATCAAATTGAGCGCGATATTCAGACAAAGAAACTTTCGAAGGATGAAGAACGTAGACTGGTTCTGAAGTCAAAAGAAGTTGCGACCAAACTTTACGCCTTGAAAGCAATTCATAAAAAAGAGGATAGGTTTAGAACTATTTCGATCCAATATGATGTCCTAAAGAACAAGATGAACAAACTCTTTGACCAGAAATCTGAGCTAGGTGAGGGGATTGGAAAAATAAAGTCAGAGCTAGACGAGTTGCTTAATCTCAGGGAAAGTTTGTATGAAGACCGTCGCAAGAACATCAGGAATGTAAGGGAAGCAGATGCGAAACTAGAAATGGTTGATACTCAACTTAATGCGATCCAATTCAAAAGAACCAGAGTAGCTTCCGAGCAACGAGCCAGAAGATATTCTCGAGGCGAAGGAAAGGAGAATAGATATATCGCCTCTCAAGAAAAAGGTAAGCGAAGTAAGGAAAATCAGGATAGGTGGAATATTCTTAAAGAAGCTGCTCTTAAGAAAATGTCTGGCGGAGAAAAGCTGACATTTGAAGAGATGAAACTTATATATGGTGAGAATGGAACTTCTGATTGAAGAGAGTCTATGTATGGCCTACAGTAGTATTGAATTAGAATCTAAAAGCTAGTCGTTACTGTAGATGGTCGTTACTGTAGATGATACTTTTCACCCTTAAAGACGGTCAGCATTTAGTAAGTGTCGCGCGCGACATTGTCGAAAGCCTATTTAGTGATAGACGCCCTTCATTGCAACCTTTAATTCAAATTAATGTGAAAGCGGGTGTTTTTGTGTCCATTCATGACTGTTCGACCGGGGAAAATATCTTGAGGGGTTGTGTTGGTTTCCCACTTCCTAGAGGTGAGTTTTATTCATCGTTAAAGGAAGCTGCTATCGCAGCTGCCACGCAAGATCCGAGATTTAATCCCATTTCAAAAGAAGAGCTTGACAGGGTGGTCATTGAGGTAAGTGTCTTGAATCTTCCCGAATTAATCAGTGTCGCAAAGCCTATCGACTATTTAGCTATGGTGAAGATCGGAGTAGACGGATTAATGTTAAGTTGGGGTGAACATTCGTCATTGCTACTACCTCAAGTTGCTTTAGAATTTAACTGGACTGTGGATGAATTTCTAAGTAATCTATGCTACAAGGCAGGGTTGACACCAGAGATGTGGATGAACGAAGACGTTAAAATATACAAATTTAGCTGTGTCATTTTCAGAGAGTCAGAACCCCGAGGCAGAATTTATCAGGTAGATGGTCGAACATCTGAATAGGCTATTGATACGTGTTCATTGGTGATCGAATCTGCAACAATTGAAAGCTAAATATTTCTTGCCTTGGGACTGATCCATGATTCTTGTCAAGGATCTATATCTCGCCTTATGGAGTCGGGCTAGGCCATGCCAGCAGAATGTTGATGCTCGGAGAGCAGGTTAGAGAATTAGGATATGACGTGTCCTTTTCTTCGTTTGGGGAAGCAACTGATTTCTTGAGGCACAATGGATTTCAATGCGAAAGAGTTCCACCTCTGGAGCTTTCTTGGACATCAGAGGGCGCCTTTTCGATAAAGAAAAGCATAGCGAGCATTCCCTATCAATTCTCAAATTTCTCCAAACAATTGAACGCAGAGATCAGAAATATCGCTGGATATCGACCAGATCTTGTTATCTCGGATACTAGACTCTCTCCATTGATAATTTCCAAAGTCCTCCAAGTACCTTCAGTAGTCATACTAAATCAAATAAGGCTATTATTATCTCCTTCACTGAGAAAAATACGAATTGCTCGTCTCTACGAAGAAATTAATGGGCAATTACTTGGTGCCCTCTGGTCCTTCGCAGAGAAGATATTGATACCTGATCTTCCTCCCCCTATGACAATCAGTGAAAAAAATATCTGGAACGTCAGCACTACCTCAAGTAGGGTAAAATATGTTGGGTTCACAGCTCCCAATCCTACCATTGTCCCAAGACGGTTAGAAGAGGCGAGTCAGATGCTCCATCTTAGTAGCGAAAAGCCATTCATTTTCCTTCATATTAGTGGACCAGAACCGACTCGCAGACCCCTTACTAATATCGTTATGAGTGCCCTCAAGGAGCTAGAACCAGAGATACAATATGTTATATCAGAAGGTAAACCTGGGGGTAACCCTTGTCCACAAAAGATTTCGAATTCAGGTTGGTATTTTGAATGGTGTCCTATTAGGGATGAGCTTTTTTCCCTATGCCATGCCCTCGTTATAAGGGCAGGTCATGCGTCGATTTCTCAATCCATTCAATTTGGAAAGCCATTCTTGTGTATTCCGATAGAAAATCATGGAGAACAGCTGGCTAACTCTGATAAAGTTTCAGAGTTAAAAATCGGCATTTCATTGCGACAAGACAAGCTAACTCTGGACACCATAAAGCAGGCGATCATGACTCTGATAGTTAGTGAACAGTATCGAAAGAATATATCACATCTCATGAAAATTGCACACGGACTGAATGGAGTTGAGAACATCGTGAAAGAGGTTAAACCCTATTTGTAACACTCTCAATTTACTCATATAGGCGTACTCTGTGCAAACAAGACTTAACAATAGCATCTTGGATGCAACAGGTTGGTTCTTCGTCGTAGCTCAATTCTGCAGTAGCGACAACTTGAAAGACAAATCATCCAGAGACGAATTAAGCGGAGCTTCCAAGGATTAGAGTTCCTTAATTGCCTGCTGAACAGAGATGCGATCAGTCGCACCCGGCATATAGCGCAGGTATTTTTCCAAATCCTCCTTGACTGGACCCTTTCCTGATTTCAGCCTGGCAAACGCTCGATTCTTATATATTGGGCCAAACCTTACAGGGTTTATATCAATAGCCATCGAATACCACTCATCAGCAAGATCGTATTGTTCATTTTTTAAGTAATAGTTGCCTAGCCCTCTGTATGCTAAATAGTATCGTTTGTTTAGTTGTATAGCTTTCCTGTAACACTCTATAGCTGAGTCGGATTTTTGATCGCTATATGCTGATCCCAGGGCGTACCAAGCGTTAGGGTTATCTCCGTCCATACTTACCGCACCAGACAGCTCTTCTACGGCTTTGACAATATCCCCTTTCAATCTTAATCTTTCTGCAACAAGGCAGCTACGGTTTGAATTTTGAAACTTAAAATCCCTATCTGATATTATTTCTGCCATATCTGACGGGATCAGAATGATTGAAGTTGTATCATCTTCCTCCCACTCTTGTTCAAATCTTTTTTCAGGAACAGCACCCTGTTTGTCTTGCTCCGGAACATAGGTCAGAATTCTCCTCTCCTGAGGCTCGTATCCGCAAACTATTGTGGCATGTTGAACCAAGTCGTGAATCCCTGGGAGGATTGTTATTATTGGTATTCCTTGATCGATTGTCTTTTTAATATCCTTCATATTACTCTTGTACATCATTGATTGGAAGCCATTCTTTTCTGCGACCTCGATTCCTTCAATTAGCACGGATCCTCTGACAGCCTTGTATTGTACTCTGGCCTTCTCGGAGATGTGAGAAGCGAGATCCTCTCCCCAGTATAATGCCAAGACGTTAAATACGAGAGGCAATTGTGGTGTGTCTAAGCTGGGGTCCACAATAGGTAATGTTAGGCTATGATCTTCAGAACTAGGGTACACATTGATGCTTAACTTTCTTAGGAAATAAAAATCATACAGCCGCCTTAGGCCAGGGCCATGAAATTGGCCAGGATGCTTTTTCCGTCCATGCCACTCACTTCTGGATGAAACTGAGTTCCAAAGATCGGTTTGTCTCTGTGTAAGAGGATCTCGTTTGGGCATGTTTGGGATTCTCCAACAGAGTCTAAGCAGGCAGGTAGCCTTGAAACACAAAATTTGTGGCTTTTAAACACCCTTATCCTTTGTTTGCCAAACACGAGAGCATTATCACACTTCACGGTTACATGATCGTAGTCTTTTACTGGCGCTTCGAGTCTTCTTAGCGATCCGCCCAAGGTTAAGGCAATTATCTGGCATCCGTAACATATTCCTAAAATGGGTATAGTCCGAGAATAACAATATTTGACTAATGTAGAATTTGCCATATTGATACTCGAACTGCCAATCTTCCTTCCTGATAAGATGACCTTATTGAACCAAGGCAAATTTTCGAATCCAAGTTCCTCTAACTTTATTTCTGAATAGCGCTTATAGTCATAGGAATATCCCAAGTCATTGATAATATCCCTCAGATTAGGCGTAAACGGAGAGTTGTTGTCAACTATTAGCACCTCGAGTGTTTTTTGAGACATGGCGATTCGGAGAATACTTGTAACCGTAAAACCTATTCTTGAAACACAATCAGT
>JAATVS010000249.1 GCA_014523695.1 Nitrososphaerales archaeon TH5895 | reverse complement strand
TAATTGAAAGTAACTCGATTTCTAATTGTCCCGAGCCTTTCAATAGTAATTTCGACCACATCGCCGTCCTCCAAATATCGAGGTTCCTTCATCGACATTGCAACACCAGCTGGCGTTCCAGTGGAAATAATGTCTCCAGCTTCAATAGTCATGACACTGCTTAGGCTAGCAATAATCTTCTTAATGGAAAGGACCATATTCATGCTAGATGAATTCTGCCTCATTTCGCCATTTACCTTTGTGACTATTGAAAGATTCTGAGGATCTTCTACCTCGTCCTTTGTGGTAATCCAAGGGCCACAAGGTGCAAACGTGTCCATACTTTTGCCTCTGGTGAATTGCTTGTCTTTGAATTGGATGTCTCTCGCTGAGACATCATGAAGTATCATGTACCCAAAGACGACATCTAAAGATCTCTCCTCAGGAATATTTCTTGCGTTCTTTCCAATTATTGCAGCTATTTCAGCCTCATAATCAAGCCTGGTTACAAAGTGCGGGCATATTATGTCATTATATGGTGAATTAAGCGTAGTTCGTGGCTTCATAAATATGACAGGTTCATCAGAGGGGGTAAGGCCGGCGTCCCTTGCGTGGTCATAGTAATTAAAGGCTAAGCATAATATCTTCGGAGGATTTGGAATGGGAACTAGCAAATCCAAATCCTTTACAAAGTGTGGATAGTTAAGCTTATGGTAATTTTCCCTGACTTCATCTAACCAGCCATTAAACATGAATTCTTTAATTGAAACAGGTATAGGAATTCCAGTCTGTTCTTGAATCTCATTTCTTGTCACAAGTTTCTTTTCGTCACTAGAGATTAAGGCATATGTCTCGGTGTTGTTGGAATCTTTTACTCTGGCTATCTTCATTTCATTTCTAATTATTGTCTAACCGTGCGTATATATTGCTACTCCATTAGTTTGCAATCTACAAAAGCCAAAACGGACTAATTGGATATGGCTGCCCAGTTGGACCTTTGACACGTATGATTCCGCAATTCCGTTATATGTGCGAAGACTATCTTTGTTAAATTCTCCATTAATAAAAAGCTTGTCAGGGACTATAACAGTGAACGGTACCATATCATCATTTGAAACCCATTGCACTTTCGGTATATTTGTCTTTATCTCTTGCCCTGTATTGATTACACGCAAATGGTCTATACCATTTTCTTCTTGTATCTTATCCTCGAGCTGAATGTTGTACATTTCCATAAGTCTGATTTCTTGCCCCCTCGCCAATCGGTCAGCATCTGCTCTATCTATGTATACACGATCAGAGATCTGGACATTCCTAGTGCCGAGCTGAGCCGTAGGATGATTTTTTAGTTCAATCTTGCCCAGAATTGGGTTGCGAATCCTAACTTCTACAGGATGCTTAACAAAGAAGAGGCGTAGTGATATCTTGTCGAGTAACTTTCTGTTATATGCTTCAAGCGACTCAAATGGAGGTTTGGTATCGGCTAATGAAATTCCTAGAGAGAGGATAAATTTGTGGATAGCCTCTGGAAGTACCCCTCTTATTTTGAGTGCCGCCAAGGTTGGAAGCCTAGGATCATCCCATCCAGAGACTAAGCCATCTTGAACAAGAGGTTTTAACTTCCTTTTGGAAACTGGCATCCCTTCAAATTCCAGGCGAGAAAACTCCAGCAGCTTAGGTTGGCGAAGGCACAATGATTTAAGTACCGAAAAATATAGTGCGTTTCGAAGCTCATATTCCTTTGTTCGCATCGCGTGGGTGACGCCATCGAGACTATCCTCGACCGGCGCAGCAAAGTCGTATGTAGGGAACACCCTTATACTCCTACCAAGCTTCGGGTGGTCGGCGTCGATGATCCTGAATAATGTAGGGTCTCGCATCGCGGTATTAAGATCAGACATATTTCCCCGGAATCGTATTATAGCTTCATTCTGTTCAAACGAACCATCGAAAAATTTCTCCAGGCGCTCCATCTGATCATTGCTGTCCAGGGTCCTACAGGGACAGTCTACGCCTTTTGCTCGCATAGAATGAATTTCGTCCGACTTGCATGTGCAAACGTACGCATCTTCTTTTATAACCATTCTCCGTCCATAAGAGTGGAGAATCTTGATATCATCAGATGTATTCTTGATGAGGTCAGGTACGATTCCAAGCCATTCAAGTCCTTCCTTGATAGCGTTATAGAATTCCAACTTTTCATTTAATGGATTTGTGTCATCAAATCTGAGTATTAACTTACCCTCATACATCCTCGCATATTCTTGGTCAATTATTGCGGCCTTAGCGTGCCCGATATGAGGATAGCCATTAGGTTCGGGAGGGAATCTTGTCACGACTTCTCCCATGGTAGCTTCTTGAAGGGGAGGTAGACTTGGCTCTTCCTTACGGTTGGCAGCCTTATCTACATCCTGGAACACTAAAAGTTTTGATGCCATCTTCTCCTGGTCAGAGAAATCGAGCGAGTTAACGTCATCTACAATTTTTTTGATAAGAGGAATTAGCTCCTTTATCATCGGTCGGAGATCGGGCCTCAAACCAACCACCTTTGAGATCACAACGTCATATTTTGCACTTCCACCATATTCTATGGCATTTCTTAATACTATTTTTTTAATTATTTGCTGAATTGCTTCGTCTGAAGACATCTTGAGGATTTAAACCGTCCTCTCGACGATAAAATGAGCCGAAGCAATGATTTTTCTCTTTGGTATGCTATCATCGTATTGAGAGATCGATTCTATAGCTTTTTGGATATGTCGCCTCGCATTATCTCTCACTGCTTGCTCAATGCCTAATGAAGAGATTGCTTTCACCGCCTCCCGTATCTCTGTACTAGAGGCATTTCTGGAGGCAAAGGCTCTTAGGATCTTATCCCGATTGTGGTTATTACTAATTTTTAGCGCGAGGAGAATGGGTAGAGTTTTTTTACCTTCCCTTAGGTCATTTCCGACGGATTTGCCGGTCAATTTTGCATCACCTATTACTCCTATAAGATCGTCAATGAGTTGAAATGCGATTCCTACATTTTCCCCGAACTGAGTTAAGGCAAATACATCTTCCTCCCTAGAAGTTGGAGCAGAAAGAACACCCAGAGCACAAGACAATCCAAACAGGGCTGCCGTTTTCTTGCTTATCATTGAGATGTATTCATTTTCATCAATAAACCTATCTTCAAACGCTATCCCGAGGTCGAGAGCTTGCCCCTCACATACGTCAACGCAGGCATTCGACAGCCTATATACCATTTCACAAATTCTACTGTCAGAAGTACCTAACTTGCTACAATTTTCAACGATCATCTGGTACGCTTTTGAAAATAATACGTCGCCAGCTAGGATTGCCAGAGGTAGTCCATATGACTTGTGAACGGTGGGAACACTGTGTCTGACATCGTCATTATCCATTATGTCATCATGAACGAGGGAAAAATTATGGATCATCTCAACTGAAGCTGCTGCTGGTAGGGCCTTGATCTTTGTTCCTCCAAACATCTCGCAAGATTTTACAACCATAAATGGTCTAAGTCTCTTGCCACCACTATTGATATAGTGAGCCGAGGCGGAGTAAAGTTCTGAAGGGCTGCCCTTTAATCTTGCCAGCATGTATTTGTTCATTTCCGCTGCGGTAGATTCCATTTCTTCATCTATATCCTGAATATTCAATATTCATTCACCTCAGATCGCAATTCGCCTGTCAAGATATACTTGGTACTTTTGAGAGTTTTCATGTCGCCAGCTCCTACCAGAAACATTGTGCTCTTCAGCTCAGCTATTACAGTGTCTGCAAATTGATAGAGGCACTCTTTTGATTGAACTGCGTTTACGAGAAATGGATATGCCATAGCACACATATCAGCCCCTATTGCGATACACTTAGCAATTTCTAGCCCGTTGCGTATACCTCCTGAGGCAATTAAAGGCAACTTCATCAGCGCTCTCCTAACTACTATAATACTTAAAGCAGTAGGTATACCCCAGTCCCAAAACAATTCGCCAAGCCGTGTTTTCAGTCTTTCGCTTGCGCTTTCTGCACGCACTTTCTCAACTCCCGCCCAACTGGTACCTCCTGCTCCGGCAACATTTATCGCAGAAACGCCGACTTCATTCAACTTTAATGCTGCCTCCCTGGATATCCCTGCTCCAACCTCCTTTGCCATTACTGGAACACCTATAACTTTTACCAGATCGGCTATGCATTTAAGGACTCCCGAGTATCTTGGTTCTCCTTCAGGTTGTACCAACTCCTGGAGCGGATTAAGGTGAACCACTAGTGCGTCAGCATTTATCATCTCTATCAACTTCTTCACTTTGTCGATTGAAAGGCCACTTGACAGCTGTGCACCCCCTATGTTGGCTATGAGAAAGGCGTTTGGTGCCTTCTTTCTTGCTATGGTGTAACTGTCTGCAAGTTTTTCGCTTACCAATCCAGCTCTTTGAGAGCCAACACCCATCGGAAGTGAGTAGGACTCAGCCAGCTCGGCGAGTCTACCATTTATCAGCAAGGCCTTTGCCGTCCCCCCTGTCATAGAATCAATGATGAGGGGAGCAGAAAAACGACGTCCTAGGAATATTGAAGTTGTATCGATGTCACTTAAATTTAGTTCAGGAATTGCATTATGCACTAATTTCACGTACTCAAGAAAAGTAGATGTGGTTTTTGCCTGGACGTTACGATTAAGGGGAATATCAATGCCCTCCTGCTTCCTTTTCATAATATCGTGGGCTTCATCTTCTAGCTTCACAGGGTCTGTCATTTCTTATTTCTTACCCTTAGGTGAAATCGCTGGAATCATGGTTCCCTCCACCTCTAGTCCACTCAGAATATCAAATACTCGTTCGGCGTTCAGTCCATTCACAATGTTAACGTCGATGCCCAGCCTGGCAATTTCAAAAGCCTCTGAAATTTTTCTACCCATACCCCCAGTAACATCAATTGGGGTATCCATGATACTGATTTCATTAGTAGGAAAATTCAGCACCTTCACTAGCTTCTTATTTGTCATATCTTCATAGATACCATCTACATTTACCGTGAATATTACTCTTGATGGCATGAGGTATGTAGCAATGCTTGTCATTAAAGAATCACCTGATACGATAGAAAATCTCCCTTCATTGAGGTGTACCACGTCGCCAAAAATGACCGGAACAATACCACGTCGAGTATATTCGACTAGCTCATTGATCTTGGTAACATTAACCTTTCCATCTGCAAAAAGCGTAGTGGGGGAAATTCCATAGGGTGCGAGCCCTTCCTCCAACATAGATTTAACAATAATCTGATTCAGAGCCAGCATCGATTCATGCACCATAGAAATTCCCCGAGAATCATACAATTCAGCTTTAGTATGCATGTTATATTTCACTGACCAATAGTGACCAAATGAACCTCCTCCATGAACTATGATAAATGAATCGCTTAGCTTCGCGAGAACGTGGGAAAGCCTTTTTATTGCTTGAATATTCGGGGTAAGCGCTCGATCCTTTACCGTGATAACGGAGCCTCCGAGCTTAATAAGCAACGTCTGAGTCATTAATCTTAGAGTGGCATAATTTCCATTACTGATTTAAAGCTTTAATCAAGAGTTAAGCCCCTGTCTTCTATTTTGATCGCCTCCAAACACAAATCCAATCCTTTTAAGGCTCCATTTATTGCTGAGATTGTCTCCGGTCTAGCCAACACAAGGACGCTGCCTCCTCCCCCGGCACCTGTGATTTTTGCTCCTAAGGAACCACATCTGCTGCAAATACCGATAATCTTTTCAATTTCCTTAGTGGAGACACCAATTTCTCTTAGCAATTTGTGATTTTCGGTCATTAGCCGACCAATTTCTTCTAGAGATCCGTTAGCCATCTCCTTTACACCATTCGAACAGATCGCAGTTGCATCGCTAGTTAATTCTTCGAAGCGCTTAGAGCTGTTCCTACTAAATCTTCTCACATGGGATACTAACTCCGAAGTTTCATGACTTCTGCGAGTGTTTATCAAAAAAAATGGAAGAGGCTGACTCTTAATTGACGTGGTTTCAGTAAAACCGACAAAATGGACAAGACCACCATATGTTGAGACGTAGCAGTCAACGCCCGATGATTTGTTATGTATCATTTGTTCGCCATAGAGTGCGTTTTCGTATATCCATTTTCTGTCGGTGGAGGATATTTCTTCGCCGTGGTTTAGCCTAATAATCGATCTCAAAATGCCGGACAACATGACACATGAAGCAGCAGAACTGCCCAGACCAACTCCTATCGGTAATTCTGACTTGATGTAAATTTTCAGCCCGACATCCAGTGCATATTCTCTGATGATGTGCCTACAGAATGTGCTAAGTGGCTCGAGCAATTTCTTGTTAGATGGCTCACCTCTCACAGCGGCATGCTCTATCGTATATGGGTTAGATTTCGTATCAACGCCCGAAGCAATCCACACCCCCAAATTCCCAGTAAATTCTGCCCTTCCAAAGCAACGTCTGTTTATGGCTGCTATGATAGCCTCGCTATTGTAAACTACAAAATGCTCACCAAAAATAATGACTTTGCCAGGGGCAGAGGCACTCACCTGAGGTTTATAGGTGATATCCATACAAGATAATTCATACGAATAATATTGACGAGTATCCCACGACGGAAGACTTGTCTCCTGTTACATCGCCGCTGGTAGCATATCTAATTAGCTCCCCTCGCGTGGCGCCGAGATTTTTTGCTGCAACCATTACCGTCGCGATAGCACCATACCCGCAAGCAGATACATTGTACTGCCGTAAAGTGTAGTAGAACGCGGTGATATCAAGTGAAATAATTGACTTGATAAGTTGTGAGTCCTTTCGGTGTGCTTCGGAATTTGATTCGTAATGAGTAAAATCAGATGATGCAATTAACATAAACTCATCTCCTTTAGAGATACACTCGTTTACAGTATCTGAGATTGCAGATCCAAGTTCAAGGGCCAGATATTCATCTTGATTGGTCAAAATTATCGGAACTATTCTAAATTTCTCGGTAGCGAACAACAAGAAGGGAATCTGAACCTCTAGACAATGATCTCGACTATGCGCAAACTCATCAAAATCCATTGACGTTGCTCTAGAAGCGATATCTTTTGCCACCTGTGGATTGACCATTACGTCACCTATCGGTGATTCCCAAATTCCATTCATTGTAGTGGCAACGGAGGAGCCCAAACCATAATGATTGGGGCCCACAAGTATAACGTTGTTAAATTTAGAGGATGATACGCTGTAATAGCCATTGGCAGCCACGCTCCCAGAGTACAGGTACCCCGCGTGGGGAGAAACCATCCCATAGATTTTTCTGACTTGGTCCGATGGAGGCAGACGTCCGGGTCCAAATATTTTATTTGTAAAGCACCCTTTCAATTCGTCAACCAGCTGCTCTTTGTTAGAAGAATAGAAGATACCCGAAACGGAGGGTTTTCTTCTATAAGCACTCAACTCAGTTCCTCGACTAATTTGGTTTCAAAGTCTTCAATGGGAACCTTCATTTCACTGTCAGTCTTTATGACTCCTTGCTTTTTCAATACTTCCCTTGCGAGTAACCAGTACACTGTCGCCAGTGCCTTACGGCCTCTGTTATTGGCAGGGATAACTACGTCAACCTTCGATGTCACATTGTCGCTGTTGCAGATAGCAATTACAGGGACTCCCGCTCTAGTGGCTTCCAGTACCGCCTGCTGATCTGCCTGAGGGTCTGTTACTATGACTATCTGTGGTTCCATGTATTTGGGCAATGCTGGATTAGTAAACGTGCCCGGCATGAATCTACCTAAGATGTATTTTGCATGTGTAAGGTTGCAAAATCTTTCAACTGGTGTTTTTCCGTACTCTCTTGCAGAAGTAACGGCTACTTTGGAAATATCTGCTCGGCTTATGAACTTGGCAGCAATGTCAATGCGTGAGAGAGTCTTGCTAATATCAAGAATGTACAACCCCTCTGGGTTAGCTCTAATTATAAAGGGCACCATATATTTTGTTTTCACAGGTGTCCCAACCCTAATACCCGTTGAGAGTATCATTTTTTCAAGGTTATCTTGCTCGGGAACATAATTTGCCTCTGAGGCTGAAGAGCTCTCAGAAGCTGATGACTCAACACTTGTTTCGGAACCCTCCAAGGATCCTGTATTCTCCACAGTATTCAAATCGTCTGATGAAGCAGGATTATCACTTTCGTTGTCACTGGACATTTTAGGTTGAGCAGATTTCAGCCATGCCTTCTATTAAACCATACTCTCTAATCCTTACCAATTCATTTAGCTTTGCGAGTCTTTCACCACCCAATATTCCCGTTTTTATCATCTTAGATCCAGTAGCTATTGAGATATGCGCAATATGGGAATCGGTAGATTCCCCTGATCTGTGAGAGGTGATAATTCCGACTCCTTCGCTTCTACAACTATTTGCGAATTGGAGCGCATCGTACAGTGATCCGGCCTGATTTACTTTAAGTATAGCTCCAGAACACGCTCTATGCTTGGAAGCTATCGCCAACCTCGAGACGTTGGTAACAAGCATGTCGTCTCCCGTGATATAACATCCAGGATTTGCTCTGGTAAGCAACGACATTCCAGAAAAATCATCCTCATTGACCGGATCTTCGGCGTATATAAGTTTGTAATTTTTAATCAGACCATTAACATAATCTATCTGTTCTTCAGAATTAAGAGCCTTTCCTTTTCTACTATAATTGTATTTCTTAGCTTTGTCATCCCATAGGGATGAACACGCAAAGTCGATACCCATTGCTACATTCTGGCCCAAATTGAAACCTGCATCCTCGATGGCTTTTTCCGTGATTTGTAATGCTTCATCATTGGTCACATTGGGCGCCCATGCTCCTTCATCGCCCCTACCATATGTAAATTTGCCATCGTATCTTTCGATAACATTTCTAACTTCTTTATGTATCTTGAAATTCGTTCTTAATGCTTCTTCAATATTACTGGCGCCAATTGGAAGAATCAATACTTCTTGAATGTCCGGCGTCCCAGGTCCAGCATGAGCTCCTCCACCAAGCACATTACCTAAGGGAAAAGGAAACTTGTATGGGCCATTTTTGTTCAACAGTTTGAACAACGGAATTTGTGCAGCTTTGGCAGCTGAATCGACCGAGGCAATGCTCAAAGCATATGCGACAGATCCTCCTAATTTAGAGTAATTAGGGGTTGGATCAACATCCTTCATGACACCCTGTAATTCTGCCGGATCGTCTGCTCTAATCCCCACAAACCTAGATTTATTTTCATCAAAAAACTCGATAGCGCGTTCAGGGGAATTCATGGGAAATGATCTGCATTCAAGGGTTCCAACGCTCGCGCCCGACGGAGCAGCCGCTCTACCTAGGTGTTTGCCATCCGTGACAACATCTATTTCAATGGTTTCAGTGCCACGACTGTTAAAGATTATACGTGAATTAAGGTCAGATATAGTAGCCATCGAATTATGAAATATTCGCTAATCTATCTCTGACTGAATCTCGGACATTCTTCGCCTCAAAGCTTCGTAATATGGAATCACTTGGTCAATGGTTTCAACAGTAGAGACAAATATTCTGCGACAACAGTATCGATTTATTCCTAACGAGTCCATTATTTTTGCAGGATCTTCTCCGGATTTGAGCCTTGATACATATTCTGAATATTTATCCGCTACAGGAGTACCGCAAGTAAAACAACGAACAGGGACGAGCATTTACCTAGTATCATTGGCCCGATAATAAAAACCATCTGCAAATCAGGGATAAAATCTGCCCAAGTCAGAGAAAAACGGATTATCCCAATCTCGATCTACATAATTCAAATAGTTATATTCAAATTACTCTGAACTATCGAAAATTATTGAGCGGGAGTCGCCCAGCTTGGTCAAAGGCGTAAGACTGAGGCTCTTATCCCTCAGGGGTTCGTGGGTTCAAATCCCATCTCCCGCACTGTTTTTTTTGGGCCCCTTACATGTCAGTTATGACGTTCACTAAGTTCGAAAAAAATATTAAGAATTCACAATGGTACGATGTAAAAATTATCCACTTTTTATGTGTTCAAGTCAGCGTCTAAATTTGAAAAAAGAAGGAATACTGATGTAATAAATCATTTTTGTTTACGATTGACACATTAACTGGTAGACCTTTGGATTGAGATAAAGTAGGCCTATGGGATGGGTCTATATATCAAGTATTTTCCTGTAGACGAGGTTTTGGTCATTCAGCGGTATGCCTGCTAGCGTGATGTCATACGGCAGTAACCTGAATTTATGTTCCATGTTCAGGCCATACGAAGCCCTGGAATCTCTTATTTAGGACCATAAAATGATCTAGGTTT
>JAATVS010000248.1 GCA_014523695.1 Nitrososphaerales archaeon TH5895 | reverse complement strand
TTATGTAGAAAATGTCATTCTAATTTTAGCTTTCTACTTGATCTAGAGGAAAAATTCGGTGAAGATGTAGTGGTAGAGTACTGGTACGGAATGATCTTGATACGATTATCTGATGACAAGCACGCAACACAGTGTTTTATTCAACATCTCATAGACTTTTATTCTAAAAAATTGTTGGAGGTCTCTTCCAGTAAACAGTCGTATATACAAAAAATGCTCTATATGTTAAACTCGTTGAAAAAACCTTTTGATATCAAATCTTTTATATAGCCCATTTCTATTAATTTTAGTAATCTGTCTATGCTAGAAAGCCGACGTATTTACTACTGGAAATACGTATCTATGCGACGTTTTATTAGTATATTCTGCTAACTGGTTTTGAATGCAGATAGCTACGACCGAGGCAAAAACCAATGACGATATAATTAACAAATATTTTAACGCAATGCAGACTGAGATTAACCCAAACTATAATTACATAAAGGTTAACCGAAATACATTAACCATGTTTTCACGGTTTCATAAAAATAATAAACTCTTTACAAAAATGAAAAGAAAAGATATTCTTTCATATTTGAATAGTCTTAGAAAGTCAGATGAAATAGACCCATTGCACAAGTGGATTGGTACCTATAACTTACAGGTTGGGAATTTGACTAGATTCTTCAATGGTTGTATAGTCAGGTCTGGTTCTTCTTACCTTCCTAATTTCCTGAGAACATTTAACTTGTGCTGTTGTGTATATCTGTGATTGCGATAGTAGCGTACGAGTATAGAAAAACAGTAATATCACTAGTAATATTACGTATGAAAAAGTGCAACTGAGTACGTGATATTTTATATCTATGTCCAATTTATCTAGACATAAGATGTCGAATAAAAAAGAAACGCCAGAAGAGATCATAATTAACAAAGGTGAAATAGTGTACAAAGAGTTAGAAGAGCGTGAAGGACATGAAAGTACAGCAAGGGATATACCCATAGAGTCATACGTATACGCTTACCTAAAAGCGATTGACAGTGCATACAAATATCTTATCGATATTCACCTTCACGATAAAACAATGGGTCCACGACTAGATGGTCTACAGAGTAGTTTTAACCTAGTCATGGAAGATCTATGGTCGTATTATAATGATAAGGAAAAGTAAGATTACTATTTCATAAGATCAGAAAAATGGTATGAGGGAAAAACTTCCTTAAAATGGGGTAACAAATCCTCATACCATTACGTTACTATACATATTATATTAGAAATAACTATCAAAGACACTCCAAACGTGAGCGTATAATCCTTGGAATAAATCCTAATTGTATGCAACCTCATTGACTAACGAATACCTTTTAGTGCGAATGAATTAACCATGTGATCAAAAACTGGCTTGAAATATTCGAAGAGATCATGAGTGGCGCCCAAGATACTCAATACCTTTATCATCCACCGCATAAACGAACAGTACTTTTCCCATCAAACCAAGATCCACATCTGAATATATCATGCTACACGCCTGAACGTCATTGATTAGGTATTTAGAACATTCAATAGCTAGTTCTAATTTAATATCAACATCTGCAGGCTGCGCACGGACTTGCTCATCTTTGATCATTTCTAGAGAAGTAGAGTAGGTAGAGTCAGGTGCAGCATATACACCTACCCAAGCGTAACTCTCATCAGTTCCATCGTACCTGAATTCAACATCTATAGGTCCTAAAGGATCAGATATGTTCATCGGCATCCATTTTGAAGGGTACTGGATTGTAAACAATGTAAACAATCCGTTGTTGTCATTAAAGGCTTTCCAATTTACTTCCTCTGCGGAACCAAGAATGTTATTTCTATATCATCCACGTTAATGGTTGCTAAATTCCTGATTGTCATTTTGCCAATTAATTCCTCGTCAGAATTCTAACTCATATATCATAGAGGTTATAGGATAACTGCTGAAAAAATTATCAACATCAAATGGCTTTTACTAAATTGGGAGATATCCTGGTATCACCAAATGTGCAAATGTGCAAGGCTTAGAAACTGTGACTTATTCTGTAGCACTGAGGGTGTTTAGGCACCCAAACATTCTAGACACAAGATTTGTATAATCAAAATAGACAGGTGGAATTAAGGTGTACTCATACTTGTTTCTAGCATGCCTTTCTCCATCTGTCTTTCCCTTTCCTCTGCAATTTCGTCTAAGTTCAGTTCCATATTATACCCTTCAGCCAGTTGTTCATTTAAATCTACCACGGTTGGGTTTATGTTTTCGTACGAGCTACCAATTCTAGGTGGTAATGCGTCTGCTTCTTCCTGGTCAAGGATTACACTGCCTGGTGGAACAAATTTGTTATCGGGAATTGAAACTCCGTTTGAAATTGTGCTTGAAATTCCTATCGCAACATTGTTACCAACTTTTGCATCAAATATTATACTCTTCATACCAACAAAAGTATTATTTCCTACCCAGGCAGGTCCATGAACCATCGAATCATGTGCTAAGCTTGTATTTGTTCCAACAAATACTGAATAACCCTCAGCAAACTGAGAGCTATTTCC
>JAATVS010000247.1 GCA_014523695.1 Nitrososphaerales archaeon TH5895 | reverse complement strand
TTGCCTCCCGGTAATCACGACTTGCGACTTACGACTAGTGTTTCTAATCCTATAGAACTTCAGTTTAATTACGCATCGGCAGGTCTTAAACAACTAGTGACCGATTCGATCTTACTATCAATGAGTGAATCAATTTCACTGTTGCATGTAACAACCGCATTCACATTATTAGAGAGTAAACAAGTTATGTATAAGCATGTATTATTTATGTGATAACTGATCGATTAACATGGTTAAGTCTTGCATATATATTATATAAACTCAGCCTTATTACGACAAAGAACAAAAATAAGCGTAAGATGCAGTATGCTAGAGATACCAAGATATCAAAGAAATGGTTAGTTATTACTATCGGTATTATAGGTGTGGTCGTAACATTAGGGGTAACCTTTGGAATTCGATCTCTTGTACCTGTAAATGGTAATTCACCAGTATTACTCCCTGCGGAGAACATCTTTATAAAAGCTTCACATTCTATGGCGAATGGTTACGAATATTTGAGTCAGGCAAGTGGGGCCGTCAAAGGGATGAGGAACACTGGAGGTGGAGGACCCCATATAGATCCAAAGTATGTATTTAATTTAGGAAGCCTTCAAGCAATGCATGTTATAAATGAAGATTATGAAACGCATTCAAAACATAATTTTAACATTGACGAATTTAATGTCCACACTAGAGACTTAGGATATTTTGAGACTCAGACAATTACTTTTCTTGCAGATAAAAATGGTACTTTTGAGTACTATTGTACTATACATCCAGAGATGAAAGGAACAATAGAGATAGCATGATAATTTGTGTGCTTTGTGGCAATCAATAGTTAGTATGCTAGACTATCACATAACACAGCAATTTATTTTCCTTCAATATGAATTTGTCCCATATTGATATCTTTAAAATATTTGCTTTCGAGTACAATTCACTCACAGACCGCTTTTTTTAGATTGTTGTGCTCTTAGAAATAGGTTTTAGACCGTTTTAATATACTAATTGTTCTTAATAGATTAACATGGTTACTTAATGTATTTATTCATGATTTATGCTTTGAAAGTCTCGATCGGTTATGGTTATTGGATGTAAAGGAATTTGTAATCAATTTCTGACTTCAGGAGGGGGCATGATATCTCGTTACAGGATGGGATTCAAAAGGTGCACCGAATGTAGTTTATTCATAAAGTACGAAGGGACTAGATGTCCATGTTGTAGTCATGTATTAAGAACTAAGAGTCGAAGTAGAGATAGTCATCAGATTACTAGGATTTGAAATTTAATACTATTTTTGAATATGCTTAGTTTAATAAGCATTCATGAATAGGTAAATTGTAGTGATAGACAATACTACCAATGAAACTGCAATAAACACAGGAAATATAGGAGCAAGTAATTTCTCTCAGCATATTGAATGCAACTTTTGAAGATGAAAATAATACGGAAGTAGTATCTAGTAATGAAATCATCATAAAATCAGGGTAAGATGTTGCACTTATTTGACTTGCAGAATGAAGATATTAAGGTCGTGCAGGTTAGGCTATTAGACATCATTTCACAAACCTCCGAATTAGAAAGTTCGTGATACTGTAAGGTAGCACCCTACGAGGACATCCTTATGGTTTTCATAAAACGTGAGTCAACTTTATGTATTTTCTGTCTGTCAACATAAGGTATGGCTAGTACTCTGTCTATAGAGACAGTAGTAAATGATGGAGCTCAGATTTATTGTGAGCGTAGGGGGAAGGGGCCTCTTCTGCTTTTGATTGCGGGTGCAATGGGTGATGCCGGATTTTACTCCTCTGCGGCTGAGATACTTGCTGACCAGTTCACTGTTGTTTGCTACGATAGACGATGCAACTCTCGCAGCTCGGGAGATCGAACTAAAGATATGACTGTAGCCCAGCAGGCTAGGGATGCTGCTGCCATTATCAAGGCAATGGGTGCCGATAAGGCTACCGTATTTGGGAGCAGTGGAGGTGCCATAATTGGTCTCGAGCTGGCAGCCGCGATACCGAAGGTGATTGACTTTCTTATAGTCCACGAGGCTCCAGTGATTGAGCTATTGCCTGAAACTGATGCGGATAAGTGGCGTTCATTTGTCTATGACATCTACACAAAAAGCCAGCGGGAGAATTGGCAAGCGGCCCTAAATGACTTTATGGCTTCGCTCATAAACGTACCTGATGCCCCCTATCCTCCCGATCTCAATGCAAGGGCCGAGGACGACTCGGAGTTCTTTTTCAATCACGAGTTAAAAGCCTTTGCCGGGTATCTACCCGACATTGAATCCATAAGAAACAATAGCGTTAGTGTGGTAGTAGCAGTGGGAAGAGATAGTGACGATGCGTGCTATGTGCAAGCATCAAATGCTTTAGCGACTAAGCTTGAATGCGAGACCGTCGAATTCCCTGGTCATCATGATGTATCATTTTGGATGCCGGAAGAATTCGCTAATGCCGTTCGGCAAACTCTAGAAAACCATGGGCATGACAAGAAGAAATAATGTGTGATTTCTATAGCCCAAAGAGCAAAGTACGAATAGGTGTTACTGCTTATAGAGCTCAGTGAAGAAGAATAACGCTCCAGAATCTTGGTAAGCTATTCGACAAATATGAGCATCAGTTTGGTACTCAAACAAAGGAGCTCTTTATGCTTGGAAACCTACCTTTCTACAACTTCCTTAACCAAAGCAACAGTACTTCCTTAACCATGCAATGGGCCTTCCAAAGAAGAATGGCCAACAGTATCCCCCATTCGACTATGAGCAGCTGGTATACAACACACTGCAGAATCACAAGCATGTCTGGATAAAAAAGGCTACAGGTCTAGGCATCAGAGTTCATGCTGCGGTATATGGTTTGGTTATGCCTAAGAGATAAAACTCTAGAAGGCAGCCAGATGTCCATTGTCACCCGGGGGATAGATCTAGCCATAGGTCTAAGCGGTTTTTACCGACAACAGACTTGTCACTTTTGAATTCAAAGAGACCGTTATAGAGTTAAATGGAGTACGCGTAGAAGCATTTCCTTCTCATCATCTTGATTCGATCCTCAGTTCACTAAATTAATCACATCCTTAAGGACAGCAGTAGCCGATGATGAATGGAGTTTGGATAAGGATGCTACTTCCCACGACGATTTGTTTGATTCATTTCGCTTGTCCTTGCAGTTTTGGCATTGGATGAGCCGCGATAAATCACGCTCCGAATATATCAACTATACATTTGATCCCTTACATACTTATAATGCATATTTACGATACTGCTGTTCATGAATAAATCAAATATGCCTCCAAGACGCTCTCTCGCCTGGATTAGTAGAGACGGCTCCAACGTAGGTGCATCTCTTCTAAGATTATCGCCGCTAACAAGTGGCATTTTATTGGTTAGCCTCACACTAATAACAACCACCTCCTTCGCTCAAGAAGAGAACGACACTACTGTGTCGTCGTTTGTATTGGATTATTCACCCCGTCCGATCGTGGACGAAGTAGTAATAAATACGGGTGAGACTCCGATAAACGAGACACATACGATCGTTACCTTCGTTGGAAATGGTACTATGACAGTGCCAGATACAGGAAAGACTTTCAACCAGACTAACCACGGTTACGCGATTATTTCTCCTCTCCCTGGATCTCCTGGGTCTTTCAGTTCTTATGGAAGAGAAACTGTCTTATCAGAAGATGATGGCAATACTACGTCATTCACATTTTACGAAATAATACAGTCCGACACTGCGAATCCCCTGGGAAAGGGAATTATGATAGCAGCGTATGATGAGAATGCAACTGGCTTGTTTGCACCATTCAATGGTATGATAGCAATAGGAACACATAAAGAACCTCTAAATCCTGAGGCTTTTCTAACACTTTGGGAATGGCCGTAATAACGCTATCGCTAGTCTCACAGGACTGCAGTAGAAAAAGGAGAAGGACAACTAGATAAGCAAGCAACGTCACATATAATGACTGTTTTGATGCCTTCAGGTTGCCCTTGATGTTCTGGCACTAACTACACTATTTTTTTAGGACCCTTGACTACTTCTGCTTGGCTCCTGCGAGGAATGCTCGTGGATCGAAGATCACCTTAATCGAACTTATTTTCCCATCATCTTCGACATGATACCACACACACACAAGTTGAGAATTCCACTCGTGGAGCATGCAGTAATCGTTGCCATCTGCGAACTCCTTCTTGATGTCGAATTTGACTAACTGCCCAGTCTGATACAGGTGTAAATTATATTTCAGGTATGGTTCAGCCCTATCGAACGAATTAAGAGGCGATACGTACGATACGTTATCCTTCAAATAGCCTCTGGCTGATTGAAAGTCTTGGCGCTCGGTAGCCTGCACATACTCCATTACGATTTCCTTTGCACTTTTTACAGAAGATTCAATCTTTTGCATGGCATTCCTTAGGTAGCGATGGAATTTATCCTTGGGGGAAGTAGTACTTCCAAAATCGGACATCTTTACTACTAATCATAATGAGATGCATAGACAAATGGAGTCTAGATAAGGAAGCAACACCACATGATGACTTGTATGTATGATTCATTCAGACTATCACTCCAATTCTGGCATTAATAGAAGTTGTTACACTAATGATCCAATGCTATTTGCACTTCTAGGGCTCGCACCCCTCGCACAGTAATGCACAAACTAGCAATAACTACCAGCAAGCGATTCGTCTAGGAAACAACCAATCAAGATCCAAGATGAATATAGAGTCTGAGACTATTACACAAATACAAACCTAGAATTGATAGAATAGAATGGGACGAATTTCATCAGCAACGTCAGAGAGATATTGAGTCGGCAAAAACAGAGTCATGAAAATTAATCAGTAATATGTCGGTTATAATGTTTACTTGTAACAGGCTCTGTCAACTCTTCGGTTGATTTAACCCATTTTCACAAGTTGTCAAGATTCAGTTGAACTATGGTTCATTATTGAAATTATGTTGTCGTGTCATCGTCAGAATTTTTATTAGAAAAATTAGAAATAGACGAGAGCTTCTTAATCGTCTTCGTCTTCATCTGCTGCTGGTAGTTTCTGAGTTATCTTAAGTAATTCTGTGTCTGCTGTGTTTATTTCTTGAAATGCTTTCAGAGTATCGTTATTCCCTGATGAATCTTGAGCCATGTTTATGTTATTTAATACCGTCAACAATTGTTGCCCACCTGGACTATCTTCTCCTCCAAGCTGTGTCATGAAAACTCTTACTTCAGTCTCAGCAGAACCTAAATCGCCTACTGCTCCCGCAGGATCATTGTCTCTCAGGGCTTCACGTGCGGAATTTAAGTTATCTGTTAGTTCTCCGAAATCTGATTGTGTAAGAGCACCCATAGGTCCGGGCCCTGCTGCTTGCGTTAAATTGGATGACACAGAGGTGGCATTTGTAGTATTTTGCTGCCCTGTTACTTGTGTTAGGTTGGATGACGTACTATTCTGACCGAATGCCTCCGAGGCCGTCAATCCAGAGATGGTTGCTACTATTGAAAGAAAAGAGGAAAGTACTACAGCGACAATAGTTATTTGTTTCTTTGAATTCATCACTAACGGAAAGTTATCTTATAATATAAAAGTTATATCTTTGTA
>JAATVS010000246.1 GCA_014523695.1 Nitrososphaerales archaeon TH5895 | reverse complement strand
TGCATTTGATGTTTTTTGGAGGGAACCCCCTGAACTGGAAGAAAAGATTCTTGCACTCGAAAACTTTGTAATTACACCACACATCGCAGGTTGGACTTTTGAAGCAATCGAGACCATCACCAGAATAATTTCAATAAATATCGAGCGGATGTCACGCGGAGATCCTCCTCTGACTGTGGTCAACAAGGAATTATTGGTTTGAGCAAGTACATGAGCAGATATACGCACATGTGTTCATTGCAGTGGGTATATGCTTTAGGTAAAGTGATTCATATAACTGCATAATTTTAGTAAGTTTCGCTCAAGCTGTTTCGGCAACATTAGTTATTCCGCCATCTATTGGGGCCATGATGTCCTTATATCATTTCTTTAGGCCGAAATTCCAAATTTCTTGATGAGAACAGGAGGGTTTCATTAGCATCACCATTGTCCTTGTCGGAAATCTAGAATCTACAGGTAGGAACAGAAATGAAAACAAAGGCGACAGAACAGCATCAGTCATTTCAATAGGATTAGGCGAGTGGATTGAGTAATCCTTGCCTGGTCTTTATCGACACCCCGTTGATTAGACGTATCAAGTTCTTGAGATGGAAAGTTCGGTCACTTTTTAGGACCGACTGTAAAAGATATTTTTATTTTCTGACTCGCCCCCTTGCTACTTAAATGTCATCAACCGGGAGATTCCTCTCTTTGAGTACCTGCTTTAGCAATCCTAGGTCATAGATATTTGTCAAATCCGGTTCATTCCCTCTTCCTATCAACCCTAGATCATATGCATCATCTGCCATTCTAAAAAGCGACTGTTCAATAGGATCATATGTAAATTCGAGTCTTTGAAGCGCATCACTCAATTCGTCTTCAGGGACTGTATTCCCCGTGATCCGCTTGAGGCCATCATTAAATGAGTGTATGAACGCCTTAACGCTGCCATTCTCAAGGTCAGCATTTGATTCGTTTTCCTTGTACCCTGAAGCTCCATTGACGCCATCGTTCCGTATATTCTGTAGAGTATCATTTATCCAAATTGTCTCATCAATATGTGCATTAATCAGCTTCCTTATTGTCTCAGGATTGTTTTTCAAATAGTCCGATCTAGCGATGATGTTCGTAGTTACGAATTTACCATCTGGCGGCCATAAATCCCGCTCGTCTACAAGTATCTTCCCGTTAGCTTCTTTGACAAGACGCGCTCCCCAGGGTTCAGGAACCCAGGCACCGTCAATTTCTTTCTTAAGCATGAGTGTAAGAATGTCTGAAGGTTTCACTGGAACCACAGTTACATTACCTCCATTCTCGACGGTTTCATACCCGCTCTGTATCAAATATTTTCTCAAGGCCACATCCTGAGTATTGCCCAATTGTGGAGAAGCAAATTTCTTTCCACCAAGGTCGCTAGCGGATTGTATGCCTGTATCGTTTCTCACTACAAATACGGCTCCCCCACTCGCAGATCCAGAAATTATTCGTATCCCCTCACCATTAGATGCCAAGTAACCATTTATTGCAGGATTGGGTCCAACATACGCCACATCAATTTGCCCTGCATATAGTGCTTCAATAGCTGAAGGGCCAGCGCTGAACACGTATTCCTCTATACTGATATCCTCACCTCCTTCTTCGCCCCTGCCTGTACTGTTCTCAGACAGTGCTTTTTGGAAGTGCCCATTCGCTAATCCTATGATTACTTGGGCATGATTTAGATTAGGAAAATAGCCCAATCGCAAGACATCCGATCGGGAATCAGTATCCTGTCCTGCTGCCTCGCTCCCGGTGTCATTATCACCACTTTGAGGACCATTAGTTAAGGAGTTGGTCACACTCAGCAGGAGATCCGAATTGAATTGTGAACTCAAAGCAACTGCAAGGATAATTACGCCTGACAGTAAGAATTTAGTTCTTACTTTCATAGCTACCTATCAATTCCACCTCGAAATATTCTGTCTCTCCAATATTAGTGGTGCATTTTGATTGGCCCTATCAGGCAATATTATCTGTTTGATTGGTGCAAAACAGCCAAAATATATGCATAAAATCTGGACCTAATTTTGGGTCCCAGCAAGAATTTCATAGAGTTTCCTATGACTGAAATAATTTGATTATGCTCAATTATTGATTTGAAAGGAAAGTACTGTTGTGATATTGCCTCAAGAAGAGCATATTGTGTTAATTGAAGACCCATCTTAAGTAATATGAAGTAGATTAGCATTATTGCGCAATGTATACGCAATGAGTTCGTCAAACAATTCTATTTTTCACATTTAAAGGCAATTATATATATCCTGCTTTAGACTTGTCTTTAAGAAAAGGAAATGTTATATCAGATCAAAGCCGAATTTTACTGTACTTCAAATTCAGACACTTTACTAGTTAGCAATCTTGCTGCATACGTCTCTAAGACATTTGATATTTCAGAAGTGTTCCATTCTCCTCTGATCAACAGTGGCACATTGAAATGGGCTAATTTTGAGTTAGTGAAACGAAGGCTAAAAAAAAGGTCCGATAAATAGAGTTCCAGATACTAAGCAGAATGCAGAAGCGTGATACCAGTGGAAAAGGCGAAACAATCCTGACTTTTACTTTAGGTACATCATCATCGATTAAGCATAGAAAGGTTAAATTAGATATTGAGGACCTTGCCAATGTAGCCCTATTCATTGCAGCCTTCATAGGGATATGGCAGCTGGTGTTCATGTTAGGGATTTGGCCTGAAGTTTCATTGCCATCCCCAGCTATGGTTGCAGGATCCTTTGTAGAACTTGTGAAGAATTTGACACTGATCATCAGTATTGCTGCAACTATGTACCGTCTAGTTATTGGATTTACGTTGTCGATCGTCATCGGGGTTTCAGTTGGGTTGGCTATGGTGAAATTCCCTGGCTTCGGTAAAACCATGAGCTCTTTTGCTGTCGGTTTACAATCATTTCCTAGCGTAGCATGGGTACCATTCGCTATACTACTAATAGGACTTAACGATGCAGGAATACTTTTCGTCGTAATAATGAGTTCCGTCTTTTCGGTCATGATGTCCACCTATGGAGGAATAAGAAATATATCTCCAATCTATATCCGCGCCGCAAAGAATATGGGCGCCAAAGGTTTCTCCCTATTCAGGTACGTCATGATTCCTGCAGCTACTCCGTCACTGATCGTTGGAATAAAACAGGCTTGGTCGTTTGCATGGCATGCGCTTATAGGCGCAGAGATATTAATTGCTGCCGCAGTTGGTTTAGGGCATGTTCTTTTAGTAGGCAGAGAGTTCCAACTTATGGATCAAATAATCGCTTCAATGATCACTATATTCGCTATCGGACTCGTGTTTGACCGTGTTCTATTTTCGAAGCTCGAAGACCGCGTAAGAGATAGGTGGGGGTTGAATCAAGAGGGAGGCAATTAATATATATGCGCTTCTAGAGCGCAGCGATGATAAAGTGTCAAATTCCCAGTTCGAACCATGTTTCCCTTGCCAAAGTTTTAAGAGATTCTGCCGTATTCAAACAAACTGTACATAACTTTAGTTAGTAGGATCTAATTTGCCGATATTTTCTCATCGTATAATTAGAGTCCACCTGAATTAGTTGGTTTCAAATGGCTCCCTCCAAATTTTCTTTGACTTGAAATACGAATTAGCCAATTAGAGAAAAGCATACCCCTTTAGCAGTGTTTTCCTTATGTGTAGCTAGGATATCTAGTTAAAAGTACCAGTGAGTCATTTAAAGGGAATCCTTGAAATAGGACCAAACATGCAGATTTCGAATACGAATCAAGTTTGAAAATAAGATAGAAATACTTATGATTCAATGATGATGAAAAAGCTTGGTACTTCGGATAAAACTTAGAAATCCGAAATTACACACCTTTTGTTCAAAGTTAGTCCTAACAACGCGGTATAATTTACCAATTATGACTATCAGATTCGAAGGGAGGAGAAATTCCTTTTGAAGTTGCATTAAGTAATCTTTTAAGTATTTTCAATCCTCAATATCCTAACTACCAAGAATACTAATTTAATATGCGGGCTGACGTACGCATAGGTATTTTTGTACCAAGGAAATGTTAAAAATATGGTCGTTGAAGCTATAGTCATAATCTTAGCATGATACTATTGTATGCCATTCTATCTGGAATAATGATTAGCATCTGTATTGTGTGGCTATACTTTCTTTTGTATACAATCATGTCTTTGAGAAGGTCTCCTTGCCTTCGGCAGTTCGCAACTGAAGGGGGGTTAAATACTGGGAGAGTCAACACTACCAAGAATGATTTACCCATGGTCAGCATAATAATTCCCGCTCGCAATGAAGAAAACTATGTTGATGAGTGTCTCAATAGTTTGTTAAAACAAACATATCAAAATTTCGAAATCGTTGTCGTTGATGATGGTTCTTCCGATAGGACTGCTGAAATATTTCAATACTATGGTAAAGAAGATGCAAGGATAAAGATTGTGTCCATCGATGAGAAGAGAAACAAGCCAGACGGTTGGACAGGAAAGACATGGGCGTGTTATCAAGGCTATATCCATTCGGCAGGTAACATCCTCCTCTTTACTGATGCTGATACTACTCATTCACATTGTACTCTTTCACTTTCTCTTCAGTTTTATTTATCTAACGAGCTAGCTGCCCTTACCCTTATACCACGATTGCGAGCAGAAGACTTTTGGACAAGGTTGACATTGCCCATACTTTGGACTCTGTCATATGCAAAGTACTCTCCGCAAAAAGCAAATAATCCAAATACACGGGTAGGAGGGTATTTCTTTGGAAGTTTTATAATGATTGGTCGTGACGCATATGAAATCATAGGCACTCATGAACGAGTCAGGGAGGAAATTGTGGAAGATGTGGAACTAGGGCGGATAGTAAAAGATCGCGGTCTTCGATCCCAGGTGGTCCATGGCGAACACCATATCACAGCTATCTGGGCTCGAAATTTAAGCACCTTGTGGAACGGATTAAGAAGATTAATGATTCCTATGTATCTGAAAGAAAAGGCAAAAGCTGTAATGATTACCTTTGCTACATTTCTCATGTTACTAATGCCATTGATTTTATTATTATTTTTGATTTTGTGGTACTCTATTGATCCATTAAGTACTACATTCAACAGCGAGAAGGAATTCCCTTGGCATTTGGTTTTGATAACGTGTAGCATAGTTTCTATGGTCATGCTCATTTTGACTAGCATAATACAATCGAAGACGGTCATCTTTCAGAGTCTATTATACACACTCGGTTTTCCTATCGCAGGCTCCATCCTCTTTGCGTCATTTATTTCAGCCATTTTTGATTCAAGCAAGAACAATGCAATAAGCTGGCATGAGAGGAATTATTCATACTCTCCACGCAATTGATCAAAGTGATATCTTGTTCAAACATGTTTCTTAGGACACACTGGAGAGAAATTCATCATGATCCTAATTATCTGCTTGGGTTAATAATCTGACATTTTTTTTTATGCAGTGAGTCTCGAACCAGGGGCTGAAGAACGATCTACCCTTAGAAAATAATATGACAATTTAAGAGTACTTTTGTATACAATTTTTCTATTGGTATGATCACTTTTAAATAAATATGGGAATAAGGACTTGATTGTTTGTGCTTATTCTTTATTACAATCTATCGATAATAGCACAAATAAGAAACAATAATGTATACTTCAATGTACACCAAAAGATCTCAGATCTCGAGTGTCTGGATTGCGATAGCAGCTCTTACACTATTCACAGTTATAGGGTCAGTATCAGTTGATAATATTAAAAATGTGTATGCCGCAAAGGACCTAAATGTAAAGGTCTCCATCGACGACGATGATATAGAAAGGGGAAACACACAGATGATCTCTGTTATAGTAACAGAAGATGGCAATGCCAAAGATAAGATTTCTGGAGCCGATGTTAAACTCACAGTGCACCCCCCAGAAACTGATTCGACTACCGCCAAAGATGAGACAGATGAAGATGGAAAGGCTAATTTCGACGTAAAGATATCTGATGACGCAGAGTATGGAACGTACGAGGTTGAAGCGAAAGTCTCTAAAGATGGCTTCAATACAAAGACTGCAGATTCATCATTTGAAGTAACGGGCTCCGGAGATAACGACAACGAGGATAATAATGGCGGTGATGGTCATGAGAATGACACTGACAATGAGGGCGATGACAGTAACAATGGACATGATAATGATAGCGGAAATAACGACGATGGAGAGAGTAACGATCAGGCGCTTTCACAAGGAAATGCTTGTGGTAACGGCGTACTTTCAACCAATATATTGTGTCAGAATGTAGCAAACCAATTACAAGGCGATGGAAATGCAATTAACATCATTGCAGTTCAGAATGGAGGAGGAGATGACAAAAGCGACCTGGAGAACGGTATAAGCAATCCTCGATTAGCATCCACTTCATCATCGTCAGTTCCTCCGACTCAGCAAGGCAATCAACAATCTTCGTCGCTTATTAGTGGGTCGACAATTGATGATACACCTGAATCAATTATAGATCAATATGAACAGGCTAGATTGGATCACGCAATACAAACAAGGTTAAACTATCTGAGATAGTATCGACAATTACTGATGACAGAACGGCCATTTAATTAACGCAAGTTACCGAAAATACTGATACCGCCAAAGGAGATATAAAAAAATGGAAAATGAATGTCTATCGCACCCTGAAGAGAACTTCCATTTCCTTGGCCAATCTTCTTGTTTCCTAGTTCCACAGGTGGGTTTGAAATGTATACCAAGGGTAATCTACTTCGGCAATCGAGCAAGAAATGGTCCCCTGCTGGCCGACAATTAAGTATGCTAAAAATTATTCCACGCATTTAGGCTAAAATAATCGCAGACAAATATAATACATAAGGATGTGAGGCTACCTTAGCTACCCTGAAGTAAGAGGGAATGTGTTATTCACTGAACTTAATACAATATAGGTATATCCTGAACTAACAGTGCCAGGTACTATCGAAAACGCTTGCCATCGAAAAATAAAGTTGCCACAAGCCAGATCTCAACCGGACCTTGGATACTACACATGATCTTCGTATTCCTTAACTATCAGCATTGTCTGAGTTGATTTGATCTTTTCGACTCTTCGGATGCTACTTAAAATCTTTCTCAATTTTTCAGGAGAATCAGCTGATATCTTTACTATGATATCATATCTGGACCCATAGACCTTGGAAGCTTCTACAGTCTGAGGAATTGCCATCAATTCGTCAATTATGACATTTTCGTATCCGATTTCTGAAGTGATAAGAACGTAAACTCCAGCCATAGAGATATAAGTACTTTTAGTGTCACAAGTATTAAAATTCGCTATTTTTGCAGTCATCGAAAGACAGTTCGCGGCGCCCTAGAACAAAATCATCTGGCATACAAATTATCTTTGGCTTGATATCATACTTTAATGATGATTAGTGGAGCAATTTCAAAATTAGATACCATTCTCAAAAAAATATGCTTCTGTAACTTGCTCCTGGCTTTTCTTCCTTTCTATTTTCTAATTTGTTGAAGCGAGATCCAATTAGTAGGAAGCGTAAGCCCCAGACAAAAAGGATTTTGATAAACATTGCTCCCAAAGAGGTTTTCAGCTTGCGACCAATCTAATCTAATTAGAGAATCAATTTCCTGCCACACCACACGTTTTCGGTACTAATAATGAGGTCATATGTGAATACAGTAATCTAGATATACATGGGGCTAAAGCAGGACTATGCGTACTTCACGAGAGTTACGGGGGGGCTCTCCTTTATCAGTGTACCAGATCAATATCCCAGATTATTTTATTTTATTCTGGTTTCAGCTTCAATGTGTTTCCTATTACTTTTCCATTCCTTTGCTATCCACATAAGAGTTGAAAGAGTGTATACAGGGATGAAATCTCCGACAATAGGGATGAATTCAATCATGTTTACGGCAGTAGACATCTTGCTTCTCGTAATATTGTACAACAAACTGACAATAATTGCATCAAATATATCTCCTATAACTGGGACTCCAAATAAGGGAGCTGCAAAATAATCTAGAGCATCTGCCACGACAGATATACCAAGTGCAGTAGCAGCCCTGAGTTTAAACAACGAATTTTTTGCAGAGCCATCTTGCTTGATTAATTCTAGGGTTTTCATGAATAAGATCGGCCATCATCGTATATATAGATATCACTAGCGATATATTGCTCGTTTGTAGGGACTAGAAACTACCTTTAGAACACCCTACTTTTTTTCCAAAAAATCGGATACGCCTTCATATGGGCACATTCTTTAATGCGTAAAGTGGGATTACCAAATAGTCAATGTCTATTCACATTCCACCTAAAGGATAGGTATGGCTTTGACTATTTTCGGATTGGCTATGGCTACGCTACGTCTGACAATCGCAATCGCGTTGATCCTAGGATTGATTTCGGCAGTACTTTATGTAACTACACAGAATATGCACGTTTCCGGCCAGACAAACGAACCTTCAGAAAATAATCCACAAGGGTGTGTGACCCCTAGATCGTGTGTACCTTCAGCCACCTCGTCACCAAACATCCGATCAGTTTTCTTGTTCATTTACCTTAAAGAGGGGGGTATAGCGGGTATAAGTGAAAGGTCGTCCTATGACTCATTCACAAAGCAGTTAGTATTCATTGATGGCCTGGGTGAAACGGAACAGGCTCAGATAGTTCGAATTACGCCAGAAACAGAAAATAACCTAAAGAATATGATTAGAAGCAGTAATTTACAAAGAATCCAATCGAACTATCCTCCTACACCTGGAAGTGCTGATTATTTTACCTACACCCTATTCGTAATATTGGACGGGAGAATACATGCTGTAAGTTGGACCGATACATCGCCTAACGCCCCTGAAGAACTTTTCAAAATAGCACAATTAATCGAAAACCTCAGATCAACTGAAAATGGGGCCGCTTCATAAACAAATTAGGCGTTTCACCTCTTCTGTCAGACAATCAGTTTTTGATAATTTTTGATATGTATCTTGGGAAATTCTTAAGACCGGATTCATTATTTGATGTTGGTAAGGCCAATCAGGTGACGAGTCAACCTGAAAAACTATCAAAAATTGCTTCGTACTTGAACGACAGATCTTTATTTGATACAAGATGCACTTCATCAGGTAAAATGAATCTCCATTTAAGGTCTTCAATTAGAAATGTGCAATTAAAGTTGTAAAACCGCAATGTTCCTGTAGCAGAGGCCAGTACTGTTAGGATAACCACCTATAAAAGAGAGTACAATGAAATACCGATTTGGAATGGTGTAATTGGAGTGGGAAGAGCTTGAACTATCAATTAGTTACTTGTGATGCGGTTATCCCTAATGAGCATTGTAAAGGGAAGGAGGAGCTATGCTTCACGAGAAGTGTTGCCCGAATTTCCACATGGCCTTACTATAGGAATCAGGTAATATAGGCATGTCATCATCCCCGTACAACCCAAAGGATTATTGGATAGAGCAAGGAAGAGTATACAAGAATAATTTTAGGTATAATAACAAATTTGAATTACAGGAGCGCTTGTTGATTGAATACCTGACAAGCAACCTGTTTCCTTCAACATATTCCGAAGTTGCACCGGTAAAATTGTCCGTTCTAGAGGTGGGATGCGGATTCGGTCGAATCACCAAATTACTTCTTGCAAACTTTGGCAAATCAATTACGAAGTATGTAGCAGTGGATATGTCACCAGACCAGATTAGAAACGCTAGGGAGTTCGTCGAAGATCCGTATTTGAACGGGAAGGCTACTACAACAACTGCTGACGATAATGGAAGTAGAAATGATAATGATCGTTTGGAATTTATTGTATCTGACATTCAATCAATGCATTCCACTGACGCTTCTAAACAAAGATACGATTTGGTGCTAGCCTGCGAGGTTCTCCTACACGTACTCCCCTCTGAAATTGAACAGGTCGTTCACCTTTTGACAGAGATGTCCAATAAACATATCATTAACGTAGATTGGTACGAAGAGGAAGTGCCTAAGAAAATTGCCCCTCACAATTTCATTCATCGTTATGAAGAGATATATGCAAAAATCCCATCTATAAAGCAAGTACGTAGAATACCAATTATGAAGAAAGGAATTCTTTCAAAATTGGATACAAAACAGTCAATATTTCATGCTCTAAAACAGACAGATTGAACAGAATCACCTGTTCAGACAACTACTGGAAGACGAGATAAATTTAGGAAAATAAAGTCTTAGCGGTCTTTTGCCTTCCAAGATCGGAGGGATAACGTATGGAGGAGAATGATCGGTATAGTTCCTGATCTGGAGAAGGAAACCAAAAGGCCTTATTCGGTAAGATACTGAATTCATCTTCCCTTCAATCGGATTCGCGCAGCGGATATGGGTCGCAAATTGTGTAATATTGATAGGCAAATGATCCTCAAAATACAATACAACTCTGAGTGGTTAAAAAACTACATCTTGCATGATAATTCATAAACCTTGTCGTTTTATCATTGTGGTTATTTCCGTCTTAAGTTCGTTGCATCTGTTCCTGATTGTAACATCAGTAACTCCAGCAATATCTGCGAAGTATCTCTGAGTCTTGGTAGGGTCTCCGTATTGCTGAGAGATCAGGTAAAGTATTGCCGCTGCCAGCCCCATAGGATCCTTGCCGGCAGATAGTTCTTTTTCGATGATCTCCTTCATTACCATTATTGAGTGTCGCTTTACCCTCTCGCCAACGTCCGTAGAGTTTGCAAGTCTGACCAAGTAATGCATTTGGTCTATTGATGGCATCCTCAAATCAAACTTCAATACAATTAACCTATATGCACTAGAGATTTCCTTACACGTAATGTTATTGGTTTTTGCTACATCATTTAGGGTCCTTGGTATTCCAACTTGTCGACATGCAATGTATACACTTGCCGCAAGTATTGCTTCAGTTGTTCTACCTCTTATCATTTTATTGTGTTGGACCTTTCTGTAGAGATAGGCAGTTTTCTCAATTACTGAATATGGTAGGCCTAGTTTTTCTTTACATCTTCTAAGCAAAGAAATCACTTGATTTAGGTTTCTCGTTTCCGAGTCAAACTGCATGATGTAGTCCCACTTCCTCAAATTCGACAATTTTTTATGCAATCTAGGATCTAGACGTTTACCTGATGCATCTCGATTTTCCTTGCCTATTCTCGTAGATAGATTCGTGAAGTGTAGATTTAACGGATTAGAAACATCTCCTCGATCCCAAATAACGTTCTGTTCGTCCTGGTGATTCACCTTCCAACCCGGAGACATTTGAAGCATCCAGTTCGTAATAACTGCTCCACATTTGACGCAAATAATCTCGCCCGACTCAGGATCGGCGACGACCGAACGCTGATTTTCCTCGTCACAATGCTTTATTACCTCATTTGACGGTAACACAAGCCCTCTACACATACTCACGTACGCAAACCGAAGATTTAACACCTTTGAAACGACTACAACATGGCTGCCTACTACAATATTCTCCGTGATGAGGATTATTGGATGTTGGTAGTGATGCAAAAAAGTGATCGATTTATTCTCATGATACTCAACTCGATGCATGGCCGTGTGTAATATAGTCGAAAAGATTGCATGAAGGTTTTAAACAAGCAATATCCATACTTCATCAATCCGAAATAACAAAGAAGTAAAGTCGGTTGTTAGACCGGGGTTTGATCATGGAAACATCAATTACCGGCAATTATTTTACTGCGACCAACAGTGGACGAGATTTTAGGAGGGCTTTGTACCATCCACATTACCAGAACATCTCATACATCATAATACATATAGAATTGTTGCAATCTA
>JAATVS010000245.1 GCA_014523695.1 Nitrososphaerales archaeon TH5895 | reverse complement strand
TTCTCCAAAAGAAGCTGAGAGTTGTTCTTGGAATAAACCATCAGCATTAACATTCTGCGGTTGCATTAATGCATAAGAAACAGTAGTAGAAATTAGAAGAAAAATTGAAGTAACCGCATATCCTGGCTTCTGTCTATAAATCATTAGGGTTACCTTCTTTCCTATGTGGGGCATATCAAAGTTACTTAATATTTGATCAAGTTAGCTATTTAATTGTGTGCCGACCGACTTACGGTTTGCTCTATCAGTATGTCGATGGTTATTTTGTGGGTCTTCTCAGAACAGATGAAGTATGTCTGCAACAAGAAAGAAGATTGCATTGTTGAAAATTGAAATTGATAGAATTAGATACTAGAATAAGATGTAAAATTCCAGGAATCCTGGTACTGGCTGCTGCTCAATAATAGAGGAATGATCTACTAGTAGTGAGCATCTCTAACCACACATGAATTCAAACTGTAGACTATTGTGATAAAAAAATGGAAGATATTACTATACAGTTACTGTACCCACCAGATGTCATCAGTTTTTACTCCCCCTCGATATTTAAATTTCTCAATCATATAATAGTATAAATGAGTTAGTACGTGTACATTTCTATCTCACAGTAACTGATTTAGCAAGGTTGCGTGGATAGTCTGGATCTATATTCTTTACTAATGACAGGTAGTATGCTAGAAGCTGAAACGGTAGTACTTCGATAATCGGATAGATGGCATTACACTGTACAAATGGAATCTTAATAAATATATCGTATATTTCATTTGGCGCATTAGAAATACCAATTATCGTAGCCCCTCTTGCTTTTACTTCATGAGCACTAGCAATATTACTATCGGAAGTAGAATCATCAGGGTTTATAATTATTACGTAGCTATTTCTATCAATTAGTGCCAATGGTCCATGTTTCAATTCGCCCGCAGCAAGGCCTTCTGCGTGGATATAGGACAGTTCTTTTATTTTCAGTGCTCCTTCAAGTGCAATCGGATAATGAATTGATCTACCGAGCACATAAATATCCCGTGCATCTCGAAGCTTTTCTGCAATACCACGTATTTCAATTTCATAATCTAATGCTTCACGAAGTGCACCAACAAGAAATTGTTTATTGGCTTTAAAGCCTAGGTAACCACTGCATAATGTATCTACTATCATATAGATTAGAGACAATTGGGCCGTGAAACTTTTGGTTGCAGCTACTCCTATTTCAGGCCCACACTCGATAGTCAAAAATGAATCGCTGATTTTGGCCAAGGAAGAAGTCGAGATGTTCACAATAGAAAGTATTTTAGCTCCCACATTTTTTACAACTTTTACAGCCTGCAAAACATCTGCTGTTTCGCCACTCTGAGAAAGGGCAAGTAACACAGACGTGTTGTCAATGCCATCAAGTGTATACTCAAATTCACTTGATACCACAGTCTCAGCATGAATTTTTGCAAAATTTGATAATATGTGTTTAGCAATTAGTGCACAATTATAACTTGTTCCACTGCCTGTGAGAAATACAGTCTTTGAATTTTTCAGGATACGACAAAATTCCTCTATTTTATCTAAATTTTGGATCCCTACTTTTTCAACTATCGAAGGTTGTTCATGGATTTCTTTTAGGGTGTGGTGTGCATATTTTCCTTTGTCTATCGCGGCTAGTTCCCATGCTACCTGTGTAAGTGTTCGGTCTACGGTTTTTCCATCTTGATCATATATTTGAAGGGTTTTCGAATCGAGGACAACAATGTCCCTATTGTCTAGAAAAATAGCTTTGTCAGTGTGTCCTATAAATCCTAGAATGTCGCTTGAGATGAAATATCCTGTATCTGCTACTCCAATCACAAGTGGTTCGTTGCATCTTGATCCACAAATCGTGCCGTCCTCAAATGCTGCGACAAACGCATAATATCCTTTTAGTCTTCTGCATGTCTCGATTATGCTATTCTTGATATTTTTTTGTTCGGCGTAGTATCTTTCGAGGAGATGTGCAATTACCTCGCTATCGGTATCGCTTTTAAAAACATGGCCCAACTCAATAAGTTCTTCCATTAACTCGCTGTGATTTTCGATAATTCCATTGTGCACAATGGCCACACTATCTGTACAACCGTAATGTGGATGAGCATTTTTTTCGGTAACACCGCCATGAGTAGCCCATCTCGTGTGTCCAATACCTGTGTGCCCATCCATACTATTCAAGTCAAGGTTCTTATTGACATCCACTACTTTGCCTACGCCCTTTTTAAGTAAGATCTTGCCATTATTTATCGTGGCTATTCCTACACTATCATAACCTCTGTATTCCATTCGTTTAAGGCTATCAACTAATACTGGCGCTACGATTAATTGACCTTTATATCCTATAATGGAACACATAGACGATTAATGGGCATGATCCTTAATAACCATTGTTGGTCAAAATCGGACTTGTTTTGCATTTCAAGCTGCTTTTATTGATCCTTTTCGCATTTAGAATCTCTTATAAATCATTATACTAGTCAATGAATCACATACTAAGACGATTGATATTACTATAAAACGAGATAATTTGTACTAGTAGATACATTTGTGTTCATATGGTTTTCTCGTCGAGTTATAGTTTTATAGCAATCAGTATAATATTGTGAGTGCTGCAACGGGCAACATGACTGGTTAAACGGTAATTGTCTACAAATGATGTTCAGGCTCAAGGTTTATACTGGCAGAATTGAGGTAAGTACACTTAATGCTTTTGAAAAGAGTATCGTGAAACCAGTTAGGGCCTAATAGCTGGACACAACAAGGATTGGCTATGGCACCATGAATCATGCAAAATCGGACAATACTTTTCTGCTGAACTCAACAATATGATGATATTGAGCCAGATTTACCGAGAGGTTATAATTCCGCTAGAAATGGTAAAAGCATGCCAGATCAAGATATCGTACTCACTAGCTTTTTAAGCTATTATGATTAATCGTAAAATTGAGGATTGATGCTGCATGAAAAAAATGGAAATAATAATCCCACATAGAAAATTGAATGAAGTCAGTGAAATACTAAAAAGTGCTAACACAGGTGGAATGACACATTACAAAGTTGCAGGGAGAGGAATCACGAAGGCAGAAGCAGTTGCTGTTGGAAGAGGTACTACCCAATATACCCCCGAATTCATCCCGAGGACTAAGGTTGAAGTCATAATTAAGGACGACCAGGTTGAAACTTTAATCAACAGACTAGTCGAAAGATTTGGTGATACTTTGGGCGGAAAATTATTTATCACAGACGTACCAATTGTTGTAGATTTATCCACTAACATGCGTGGAGAATCTGCAATCTAGATCGATAGACCGAATTCAATGATTTAAATCACTTCACGAGTTTGCTCGTACTCCAGTGATGGTTGCCCTGTAATTCGGATCCGGAGCCAGCATCGCATAATGTCTCAAGAGGTTAAACCACGACCAAGACTATAACTGTAGATCTATTCTATGTAAGCGGGATATTATGAAAAGCTACTTTACAATTTAGAGTATTGTAAACAGGGAACTGGCTTAGCCAGAAGATTACAGAGAAGGATTTTCAACAAAATAAATAAGTCATTTACCGTATTTGGGTGATCAACTTAGCTCCAAAAACACAAAATTCTGAATTGACTTTATTCTGAAACTCGAGGGTTATTAGAGTGTAAATACAAACTGATGGGTCGAAATTGGCGTCCATATTTATATATAAAAAAGGATGTAACTATGATAATTATGGTTGATCATATTTGTGAGTGTAGTCGCTGTAATTGTAAAGTAAAATTTGACTGTAATGAGAGTGGTTGCCAATGCTGTAGTACTTCGATTTGTTATTTGGATTGGTTCAAGGATTAATTATAAGAAGAGAAAGCATTACTATTACGCATATCAGAACTTCTCGTTAAGTGAAGTATCATAGTTGTTAGGCCTAGGAACTTTACGACGGGCATTTATTAGAACTACTCTAGTTACAGTATTAAACAAAAAGAAACTCTTCTCATTAACGACTTCTAACAGTGCAATCTTAACAAATGCTATAAACTAGATATAAGTATTTGAGAACTCAGATGGAACCCTGATCTTTCATTCATTCATATACTTAATCTCATTTTCCAATTAATGACTCTCTAATCATGTAAAGGTTTGTTTAGTCGCATCATCTAACAACCTGATACGCATACCTAATAATGCTTATACTTCGCAGATGTACAGGATGCGCTACTTGCATACCTAAGAAAAGATTCATGGAGGAAATAATTAAAACCCTAGAGCAAATCAATAACAGAAAATTGGAGTGCGAAATATCTGATGGACAAATATGTGAATTTCTTGAGAAGCACAGGTAACTTGATATAAGCAAAGCAAAGTAGTAGGACACCTTTAGATTTGTTTCCAAAACAAAAGCAGATCTAAAAGGTTTACAAATGGAGAATTTCTAGTTGAGGAAACACCACATAAAAAGCAGAATTCTTGATTAGGGTAAACCCCCCACCAAACCTTGATTAACTCACACACTTTCATCTCCCATTTGCCTTCTTTTTAGTCACGGCATTTTGTATCAGTCACCCACTCGCTTTTTCGCCCTTTGCCTGCGGGAAGGTAGAACGACCAAGTAAACTCGATCATTTATTTCTCACGTCCCAACTTGAAAGCAGTAAAACCCCAAAGCCAATAGTTCTTACCTGTACAAATAATTGTAAATTTAACAAGTAGAAGAAAACCTTGCTTTGGCAACTCTTTATAAACCTCCAAAATTATAACATCAGTGATATTTACACTGGGTTTCAGAATTGATGCCAAAAGTATTAACGACAT
>JAATVS010000244.1 GCA_014523695.1 Nitrososphaerales archaeon TH5895 | reverse complement strand
ACTAGTTATGCGAGAAACTAGAAAAAAGGTTTAATTCACAATCTTCAATTTCGATATTGAACGCAAAAAGTAGCCGTGTATTATTCTCTGTCGTTAATGCTATTGTCACCATTCCATGAGCTATTCTATTTCACCTATCTCCTCGATATTCTTAGACCCATACGGCACAATTAAATAAAGCCCGCCTACACATTTATAAATACATTCAAATCGCATTATTTTCGAAAGAAATGAAAGATTCTACGACAGTATTGATTCTTTTAGCTACATATGTTAGTCTTGGTATTATCCTAGTTATTGTGGCTTGTGAAAAGATAAATCGTCTTTGTATCTTCTAACTTTGTTTTTAACTACTTTAAGGTAATCACACTAGTAGTAAAAGAAAAAGGAATGGTAAGATTCTTAACTTATCCACAGGTTTGACAGTCACCGTTATCTTGTTTATTTAATTTGATATTTTAACTAAAGTATAAAAGAAAAGAAGGTTCTTAACCTATCAACAGGTACCGCAGTCGCCTGTGCCAAAATTTAGTATATAGTATCGGCCGCTCTTAATGAAGTCAGGCGCGAAGAGGAACTAAGACAACCGTACGGGTCAGTTCAGGTCGGGGTCGTATTTGTTGCCGCTTTCTTTCTATACAGGGTAAGACGACCATATGGTACACGAGCATTAGAAAGTATTAAAGTTATGAATTGCCTACCTGGTGTTTATATAGTGGCACATGAGTAAACTCCTTCAGAATAAACGCCCTGACTCTGCTACTGCTTTTAGAACTAATAAACACTGCATATGTAAATCGGATAATATCACAATCGTTACAATGTACCATACTCGTGATAGCTTGTCTTATCGTGTATCTCGTTGTAACTATTGTGGAGAAGAGTGGGCAGAATATTGGGTTAGTTATAGATACATATTCTCTTCACTTGTCTCTTAACGTCAACGCCATGGTCCGGAAAACTCAATTATCATCGAACCTCTTGCCGACAGATAATGGGAGTATCAATTTGAATGATAATTGTACGTCACTCTAATTATGGCGGAAGAATGTGCTGACGATACAGAGGAATAAGAGCAGATTGATAACAATCATTCAGATAATGTGAAGCCTTTACCGATTAAAGTTGAAATATTAGATGTGATTAGTTCGGTTCTACCCACAAATGGTCTTCAGTTCCGCAGAGAGACAAAAAAGATTAGACGAATTTCATAAAAACTACGACGAGAATATTCTAGATGAGAACCTTAAAAAAGAGAAGACTCGAGTTATCGCGACATTATCTCAATATTTCGAACGAGAGATGATTTTGGCGGATGAATGTCTAGTAAGGGGAGATGAGTCAGGGGCTGCGGTGTATTCTCACATTGCAAATGTGATTCATACCGCAATGAAGGAACTGGAAGAACTGGAAGAATGAGAGGATAGGTTTTCATAGAGTAAAAAGGAACCCTTATTGTAACTGAATAGTGCATGGCGCTGGAAGAGGATAGCATTCAACTCGTCCATGTTATAATCTCACCTGCTATCCTATCGTTCGCTGCGAAACTGTTTGCAGAGTTGTTTCATAGGCTGAAATTGCCAACAGTACTGGGCGAACTGCTGGCCGGAATATTAGTTGGCCCCTTTGCAATCGGTGGATTGATATTTTTTGACGGAGAGCCGCTAGTAGTACTCGATGAAACTGTACGTATTATTGGAGAGATATCTGCCATTGTCATCTTGTTTGTAGCAGGGCTCGAGATTACACCGCGTGAATTCTTGAGAGGAGGAGCAGCCTCTTTTACAGTGGGAACGATTGGTGTTATTGTTCCATTTTTTGTGGGATTTGCTGTACTAACGTTATTCGGGTTAGAGGCATTAGAGTCAATGCTAGTAGCTACAGCGCTTACGGCAACAAGTATTGCAATTTCTGTCCAAGTATTGACAGGGCTAGGAAAGATGCAGACAAAGGAAGCCAGACTGATATTGGGTGCGCCAATAGTCGATGATATTCTTGCTATCGCGGTGCTTTCTGTTGTGACTACCATGGTTCAAACTGGTGACACGTCCCCACAAGTAATGGATGTCATTTTCCTTATACTACAAATACTGGGACTCCTTGCAGCTCTATTAATTGGGTCAGTATTCTTGATACCAAGATTACTCCACGTTGAGAAGCTATGGAAATCCAAAGGCAGTATAGAAGGAATTGTAACTGCGTCTTTCTTTGGAGCTGCAGGTATAGCAGCTTTCGTGGGTCTCTAGCCAATTGTGGGAGCATTTGCTGTCGGTATGGCAGTAGCCAGTACACGTCTTATCAAACAAGTTGATGAATATGCAGAAAAACTGTTAATAATTTTCGGTCCACTATTTTTTGCTATTATTGGAGCTCAGGTTGACCTCCGTGGTGTTAATCTAGAGGTGTTATATCTTTCAGGTATAGTCATCGTCATAGCTATAGTAACAAAAATTTTTGGATGTGGACTCCCCTCTATCATATTTCTAAAAGACAAGACTAAGGCATTAAGAGTAAGAATTGGAATGGTATCACGAGGCGAGGTAGGACTTATCGTGGCAGGAGTAGGTGTATCCGCTGGAGTATTGACTTCTGATATATACACTACGGTTATAATCATGGTTGCTCTTACTACCAATATTACACCGATTTGGCTCAAGAAATCATTCAAAAATGAATTGGCTTCTCAACAATAGAAAACTATCTGACCGTCGTTTCGGTGACTAATCCTAATACGGGGTACAAATATAGTTGCTCACATTAACCAGTAGTCCATACTTTGATAGCAATCAAAGTGGATAGAACGACCAGCAATTAGTCTAATCGGAGTGAGACCACTTCCGCATCCATTGCAAGAGGCCGATCACTGATTCTACAAGCTCTTGTCCTTTACCGGTAAGGCGATACTCAACCCTTGGGGGTATCTCATTATAAGCTTTCCGTTCAAGAATTCCATTCTTTTCTAGTTGTTTGAGTCTTATTGCTAGTGTTTTACTACTAAATCCTTTCATAGATTTTCTAAACTTCATATACCGAACTGGATCCGTAGTGCAACATAGTGGTATTAGGATTTCAAGCGTTCCTCTTTTCGTAATTAATTCCCTCAGTTTTTCAGTTTCGTTCATAAGCAGCTCAGTATCATAACCTTCGAAACTGCAAAGTTCTTGAAACATAGGAAGAGCCTTTCCTGCTCTTGGTTTCTTTAGTCTTTTGGATCTTGCTTTAGTTTCCATATCTACACTTACTTTACCCAGCTTCTCTTGCTAACTTAAATAGTTTCCTTAGTAAACATAGAGTATGGCTGATTTACTAAAAATAAAGGAAAAGGTAAAGGAAAGATATGCAAAAGTAGCGCTGACAGGTGACTCATGTTGTGGTCTTTCAGTTAGTTTTGAAAGTGGAGGAGGAGGATGCTGCTCAGGAAATAATAATGCAGCTCTACAACCTTCGCAATCTGCTGCACAAGTGTCTGAACAAGTCGGCTATGACTCAAAAGTGCTGAAGTCGATACCAGAAACCTCTATCCTCGGAGCAGGATGTGGAACTCCGACAAAATTTGCCTTTATTAAGGAAGGTGATACGGTCGTTGATTTAGGGTCGGGTGCAGGTATTGATGTATTTCTTGCAGCTAACATAGTCAAGGGTTCTGGAAGAATAATAGGCATAGATATGACCGATGAAATGCTGGAAAAAGCAAGAAAGAACGCAGCCGATAATGGCTACACCAACGTTGAATTCAGGAAAGGAGATATCGAAGAAAGGATCCCTGTTGATAGTAACAGTGTAGATGTCGTAATAAGTAACTGCGTAATCAATCTAACGACAGATAAGGCAAAGACATTTAGAGAAATATATAGAATTCTCAAGCCTAACGGAATTGGTAGAATGGTTATTTCAGACCTTGTTACAGATAAGCAAATAGCAGAAGATCCCTCATCGATAGATCCAGAAAAGTGGTGCAGTTGCATTGATGGTGCATTGACTAAGGATAAGTACATTGCTAGCATCAAAAAAGGCGGATTTGAAAACGTAGAGGTATTAGATGAAAAGATCTATACTGAGGGAGACCAGGTTGAGAATCGAAGGATTAGCAGTCTGGTTATAAAAGCAATAAAAGATGAGTGATCGGGGTACCATTGAAAATCGAGAATGGTGATTACGAATGAAATTTTCATTCAGTACCAAATCAAAGATCAAAATAAAGAAGACGATACTCTTTGTCTGTGTGCAAAATGCAGGTAGAAGTCAAATGGCTGAGGGATTCTTTAGAAAATATGCTCCAGAGGGTTTTGAACCCATGAGTGCTGGAACAAAGCCGACCTCACAGCTCAACCCACTTGCAATACAGGTAATGAACGAAATCGGAATAGACATATCTAAACAAAGGTCTAAGGACCTCACGGAAGATATGATCAGAAACTCAGATAAGATCATCAATATGGGATGCATGGAGAAGAATTTCTGTCCTACATTGTTTATTCCTAAGGTAGTTGATTGGGGGATAGACGATCCTAAGAATAAACCAGTTGAAGAAGTCAGAGAAATTAGAGATGAGATAGAGAGGAGAATCAGGGAACTTGCAACAGACATTTCTATCGCTGAAGAAGAAAACAATAGATAAGCTTACATTAAATCAAAAAAAGTTCACTGTAGAAGTGATAGGCACATTCATCATAGTAGTCTTGGCTACAGGAGCGGTAGTTATTGATGCTAAATTCAATGGAATATTAGGTATCCCCTTTATAGCATTTCTTCCCTTCGTAGGAGTAGCAGTAGGAGTATATTTGTTTGGCAAGATATCTATGGCTCATTTCAACCCAGCAGTAACGTTAGGATTTCTTATTACTAAGCATATTACTAAACTACAGCTTGTATACTATTTCACTGCCGAAATCTTGGGTGCATTATTAGGAAGTTTATTTGTAATGTATATAATTGGAAAAGAAGCAAGCATGGGTGCGAACTCACCTAATTATGCATTTCCGTTACCTATGATATTTGGAATTGAGATACTAGCATCTGCACTATTGATGGCTGTAATAGCTGTAGTTGTCTATACCAAAGGATTAAGAGGATACGGAGGACTTATCATCGGAGGAATAGTCGGACTTGACATATTTTTTCTTGCATTTATATCTGGAGCATCAATGAATCCTGCACGTTCACTGGCTCCTGCTTTAACTTCTGGGGTTCTGGATAATCTCTGGTTGTACTGGAGTGCCACATTTATTGGAACGTCAATTGTTGCTTTGCTTGTTAGAAAAAAATTTGCTGGCGGCTAGTCTCACGCATGACAAAGCAAGCTATCCTTCTAAGTTTTAGAACGCATACAGCACAATGATAATCTAAGCGCATCCAGTAAATCGTGATATGCGCTAGTATTCTTATTTAATGAGTATGGATTATTAGGCTTGTTCTTTGCACTCTTTAATGATAATATTAGCTCTTCATATGATGGATGTACTGTACATATGTTTGGGTATGTCCCTGGCTCTGCAAAAAGTTACAGTAAATAAAGTGATTGGTGGGGCTCCAGGGAACACTTGCCCTTCAGGCCATATCCATCCCGAATTAACAAGTCTCCGTTCCATCCATCATATAGTGAGCATTTAAGGAAAGATTTGTTACATTCTGGCCAGTCGAATCAATGACTATCGGGTTAAACACTCTTCCATTATTTATTATCACAGTTTTTTCAGTTTCATTATTTGCTCCTGCAGGATTAGGCACAACGAGAGGTTCTACGTTAGGATTTGGGATTAGAGCTCTGATTTCTGTGGTGCTTGGAACTGCAAGTGGAATTACGTATGGTAGAAAGAGGTTGCTTTCTTTCACAAAGGTGACTGAATGTGGCTCTCCAACAGTTGTAGGATTAATCCAGTTTATAGACTGCCCTGCCTCTATTGTGACGTTTTGAGGGACATAAACAGTTAATGGACCAGTTGCATTACCTCCCCCTGCATCAACTTGTATTGTATTTTAGTTGTAGTCTGAGCCACAACCGATTGTCCTGCGCCCGCGGATAAAGTTGCAGTTGTCGGCGTATTTAACATTAATACTCCAGCAGAAGTGGTTAACATTAGCACTGTCGTGAAAACAAGTTTCACTTTGCAATTATTGTGCTTAGCTCATGCAACATCTGTTTATTATTCTTGAGTTACGAAATACTGCATCCAGATCTGCCATGTCGCGAATGCAACCATTGCGGCGGCCATAGCGAAAGTCGCGTATTCGATTACTTTGTTCCAGAATTTGTTTTGCCTTCTAGTTATTTCTT
>JAATVS010000243.1 GCA_014523695.1 Nitrososphaerales archaeon TH5895 | reverse complement strand
TTACTAGGAGGAATTTGATGCGTGGTCAGTGATTCCCATCTATTCTGCGTTAAATAATAGTATTACGTCGATATCACATCAGACTCCCGGGGCGCCACCAGGTCCAAATGCTTCTGGATACCTAGGTAGGCTGGTAATATCGGATGACTAACAGCAACCAGCAGAGAGGAGAATTTATGTCACCTATAGGCAACACTTAAATAAATCAAGGATGGAAAGGTTATTTCTCTTTAAAACTAAAATTTAGCACGAACTAAACCTGCAATACCCAATTTGATGCATTATAGAGCAAGTATTTCAATAATAATATGTGCCATAAAATTCGTTAGCCTTATTGTTAAAAGCAGGCAAATTCCTCAGTAAGCGTATCCATTAGCAAACAGAATAGATTTGCAGGACTCGCAACGAAACATCAACTTCTTTGTTTTAGTCCATCTCACGCCAGCTGCGTCTCCACACAAGAGGGAGTGAACATAACGAAAGTAACTATATTCAAGGAAACTCGTATTCAAGTGGTATCTCCTACTCACCTATTGTAGTTTAGATGCTACGTGTAAGACGGCTTTAGAACTAGTTTTGCTCTCCGCTCTCTCTGAACCTCGAAAAGGTTCAGGATTTTTTAAGTAGTGACAGATTCCGTTCCAAGACCGTAAAAAGCTCGTTTTCAAATATGTCATTCAAGAAGAAGATAATGGGACGGTTTCACCAAGGAATTAAAGTGTTTTGGCCATCTGCACACAGAGGAAGAAAGTCCCTGGCTTTCCCTCCGAAATACAGTTTTGGGACATACCTTTGCTTGGCTCATAATTTTGCATGATCTAAATGTGAGACGCCAGATAGATGATGTAAATATTAATAACCTTGTATTTGATGGTATCAGGAGATAAGTTGAGTTGGCAAAGATAACAATATTAATAGAAACTCAAACCCGGCAACAACTTCGAATGTCAGGTATCAAAGGTGAAGGTTTCGATACTATCATCCGTAGATTATTTGAAGTTTACAGGAAGTTTCAGAGAAAGGAATGATACTAGAAATGGAATGGAGACAAATAGACACTATGATGATATCAAAATGCATCCAGTATATCGAGAATGAAATCAGTGCCGGCAGACTAGAAGCATCTCACTTCGTTCCCATCCCTGAATTGAAAGAAACACGTGCCCTAATGTACTACAAGGCATGGAGGGTACACCTTGTAGACAGAATGATGGAAGAAGACGATAAAAGTCACTCCGCAAATGATACCTCAGATCCAACTTCAGAGTTAGAGGCCGATATCGGCTACTACAAGAAAGTACAAGAGAAGGAGAGGGCAACGAGAATAGAATATGATGATTATTAGCGTTCCTGGAGGAGAGTAACAGCAGTGAGCAATGATGGAAAGATGTAAAGGAAAGACTGAAGTAAAGAATTGGGTCTGCTTAGAAAGAGGCATTTTCGTAAACACCCCACAATGTTAAGAAGTAGTATTGCTGATAATAATTCTATGTATGATATCAAGTTAGGAAACGGTCATTTACATTTAGCGGAATAACTAGAGCCGGCGTCGAGGTAAGCTCTGGCTTGAGTATTATGTATTCGGATGCGCCTATAAGTATATTCTTTACAAAATACCGCAATCCGACCAGAGATGTAACTGCTGAAACAAGAACTCACTCCGTCACTATGTGGACATCCATTTGGAGGGTTTGGGGCAGAAAAGCGGGGGCCATGACGTGATAAATAACGCTTATTCCTAGACAAAACTAGCCATGAATATGCTAATGGTAGCTGGGGAAATACAGCTCGGTCGATAGAGTGAGCTAATCATTTAAACGTAATTTATCTTCTCTATTGTAAGATATATACATATAACGGAGCCTTAGATGAAGTACCTTTTCATGATCTGAGACATGTTAAGCCTGGCAACGTCCTTGTCACTCAAAACTTCGGGATGTTTGGTCCTTAAATGTCGTAGTGCAAACCTCACTTGATCGTTGCACAATCTGCAACGAGCCTTTGCAAACATATCAATATATCATAACAAGTGCATACTGATATCTTTTACCTATTTCCCAGTGATCCACTCACTGAAACTTGTGGATAGACAAAATAAGCAGTAGTTAATTGCAATAAAATCCAGGATATTCGTACTGAGATCTACTTTCTCATATTATTGGCATTGGAAGTTCATAACAACAATTATTGTTTCTAGCGCTCATTGCGGAGAAGAACAGAGCGTCCCATCGGCGGAGGTAATGCAAAAAGCTAGGTCCGCAAAGAACGCTATTGATCTGAGAGTATAATTCACTTTTCTGGTCCTTCTGTCATATCAAATCTTATATAGATTTGAACTATCAATACTATTGGATTAACTATATGCTTGGAACTAACGGAGTATTTATTGTCAAAAATATTATTCTTGAAGTTGGAATGAAGGCGTGTGCATGCGTTTTTGCACTGACATTAGTTAGTCTAGAAATAAATGCAGATCTGTTTCCGGTCGCCTATGCAGAACAAGCATTAATAATTGAGCACCACATTCAAACGAAAACTCAGTCAAGTACTTGCGAATACTCAATATCAGTCTCGGTATCGGACAATAAGACTTTAAGAGCAATACCCAATGCTTTGGTTGAGTTTAAGACCCCATTAACTGGTACTGTTTCAAACACCACAGATCAAGAGGGAGGCGCAGTGATCTCTTTAACTCTAGATAAAAAGCCGCAACCGGAAAGCTGTACTGACACGTTACTTTCCCAAGGCTATTCAATAGAGGCAGAAAGTAGAGGATACACAGGACAAGGAATCGGTAGAGTTTCATAACGACTATGGCATTCATAGGCATCCATAAAACCTGCTCTTCAGATGAAACATGATACCTAAAACGTTAGCCGGCGTACCCATGAGACATGCAGAATTCTTCACATTTGTCTTGTTATGTCCATTTTATGAAGTAATACCGTTTATCATGTAACGATGCGATTTGCTAATTTGTCCGTTCCCTCGAATTATAGCGAGTGAAATATCAGCCTAAATGCATTGCATTCCAATGATCAACGAATTGGTTGACGTCGTCCTCGAGTCTTTCCTGTGATCGTAGAAAGAAAGATTTACCAAAACTCCAACCCAATCGATCGCATTCCTTACAGGTGTATTCGTATGATGAAGAGTAGCCGTACGCTTCGCCTATTACGCATTTAGAAGGAGAATCTAATTCAAAATACCATTTAAACCATACGGGGGACAGCGGTAAAGGAAGATTCTTTCTCTTGCCAAACAACCGTTCGAACCATTTCGGGGAAATTTCTTTTAGAGCAAGTAATTTTTCAGACAGCGAGTGGTCGTTTGCTTTGTCAACTTCTCGTTGGACAGCCGAATTTACTCTCATTCCTTTGGTATACGAACAGTCGTAGATGAATCTTTCCCCAATACCGGGGGCTCTGGAACTCGTAGAGATAGGCTACTCTGAATGTGTTTCTTTCGAACAAAAATAGCTCAGGTATACGAAAATGAATATGATTCCGTCAAAGTCTTACCATGTCGTCTACACGCTGCAATAATTTCGTAAGGTCCACGGGTTTTTGCAAATAATATCTTTTGCCTGACATTGGAGAGACGCTACTCTTGAATTTAGCATACATCGAGAATTCGTTAACTGCTGTCAAAAACAAAACTTTGATGGAATTGTCCTGTTCCAACAATTTCATATACAATTCAAATCCATTAAGACCTGGCATTCTGATATCCAAAATAATCAATTCATACTTTTCAGGTCTAAACATTTCGAATGCAACAGATGGATTAGTGAAGGCGTCTACAGAAAAACCAGCCTCAGTCAAGATAGTCTTCAAAGTGAAGACTATGTCTTGCTCATCATCTACCACCAGGATTTTATGTGAATGGCCTGCTTTGGTCACATCATCTCTGCGCATATCTTCAGCAAACAAATTATCATTATCTGCTTGGCTAGAAGTATGTATACTTTGATCTAAGCTCAACTACACCATATTATTAGTAATTCCATACTTAAATTGATTTTTAGTCTAGATTCCGCAATCTCTTATATTATGAGAATTATTACATTGAATATTTCCCTGGTATCAAATATTTTTAAACTAACCTACTGCTTATCCGGAATGCAATCAAACTACTAGGCAACTATTTAAAACCCGGCGCTGATCAATAATATCAAGTTTGACTTCCGGCAAATACTTCAATAAAGGAGTGAAGGCGTTAGACGCTCCTCATATAGGTCATGTTGTTAGAGAGACCCCCGATAAAGTAGTAGTATTTGGGGGTAAACAAGAAAGATATGACATCCCAATCAAAGAAATACAGCAAGTGGGCGGAAACGTCCTTATCGGTCTCCCATTTAAGGATATAATTGAAAAATATACCGTCAGCCGAAAAGAACCCTTGCCCACTAGCAGAAGAGACCCCTGGCCTGCTGACGATAAGGTTGTCGATCTAGCCACATATGAGGGAAAATATCCAATGTCATTATTCAATAAAGGAGTCAGAGCAAATAATGAGGACGATGTGGGACACGTTATGAAAGAAACAAATGACAAGATAGTTGTATTCGGCTATTCGAATTCTAGGTTTGATATACCGAAGTCTCATATAATAGCGGTCGGGAGAAATGTAATTTTGGACATAAACTTTCCTGACATCTTCAAATACGAACTTGACAGAAATGCTCCTCTACCTTCAGGAGAACCTGTAAGCAAACTGATAGATGAGGCATATCCGCAAGATTAGCAAGACGCAGATACAGAGGATTCTGAATTCACATTATCTGCAACTAGAAGCTCTTGACGGTAAGAAGGCCGAAGTGAACAAGCTAGTTGATACGTGAATGTGGACTAGCTGTGTTTGAACTGAAACTTCGAGAAAAGTATAGGTGAAAGATTTAATTCATCGATAATGCATCATATCGGCATGTCCTACCCTGACGCTCCAGATGCTAGCAAATCCAGCAAGCCTGATGATAGCCGGCGAAGAAGACCATCTAGGCAAGAAATGAGAGAACAGAAGATAATACAAAATCAAGAAAGATTGGCCCATTCTACTGAGACTTTAGAAACAATTAAGAAGGATATACAGATCCCCAAGAGAATTAAAAGGCTGATAACTGAAGCAAACCTGATGCTAAAAGATGAAAATAATGGTAGTATGTCAGTTCGGGCAGCCAATGCTATAAGTATAATGGAAGAATTAACATACAGTAGACACGTACAATCGCATATACGGACGAAGATATGGGATGTTGTATCTTCCCTTGAGGCAATAAGAGAATAACACGAGAGAGACAATAAGATCATATGTAACGATTCTTTCTGAACCTCTAGAATATTTCTAGTCACAGAAACCGACTATTGGGAACACTATTTCCACGTCTTGCATATCTCTGTTGGGAATGTTCTTGACATACTAGGAAACTCACAAGGTGTGTCATCTAATGTAATTACCATATCGGAGTTGAATGTAACCTTCATTGGGGTATCAGAATATTATAATAGTTAGTCTTCCTGTGAGATAGAATGAACTTTAACCAATGGTGTAGGTTGGACGAAATGCTCTACGTCTGCCAGACGGATGAAGAGTGCAAGCAATATGCAGGACTTGATCATGATGAAGGACTTATAGTTCAGCTTGCAGAAATGAAGCGACAGAATTCGAAGACATATATTGATTTCTTCCCTAATCAAGATGATGCATTATTTCTTGGGGCTGTAGAAGATATTGCCTATTCTAAAACTAAAACTTTAGAACTTGAAATCCATCGATTGAGAAATACAGATATTGTTTCAGCATATCATAAGTTTAATGGAGTTCCCGTGAATTGGAGTACTTGGAGACAATTTAATAGCTACGAAAAGGAAGATTCTAAGAGACAAGAAGTTTTCGACGAATTCATCGAGAAAACACAAAAGATTTCGCCTATTGTCGAGTCGAGATTCTCATTGATAAATCAAACATATAGTGAATACTCAAACATGGCTGAATCGAATCTTGGATATAGCTTAACTCCGATAACCGCATATCTGGCGAATGAGAATTTCAAGCATGATTCCCTAATAGAATTTGTGAAATCATTAGGTGAGAAAGCGAAAGTTCCGTTTCGCAAGACCTTGCTAGATAGGAGCAACGAATTGTTGAAGAGGCATCCTGAATATTACGACGATTTTTACTTTTTTAGAAATCGAATTTACTCGGGTATCGAAGGAGCTTTCGCATCCTTGGATCCTGTTGACGAGGCTAAGAGGATACTGAAATCAATGAATTTTGACCTATCCAATATTCAATTTGATACTGAAAATAGAAAAGGCAAATACCCATCTCCGATCTGCTTCTTTGTAGAGATTCCTTCTGACATTCGAGTGCTTTACAAGAGTGAAAGTCCGTACTTTGATTTTCAAGGCTGTTTGCACGAAACCGGTCATGCAATTCATGCAACTTCTATAGACGGTAGCCGCAGCTACGCAGACAAGTATAGAATTTCAATGGGCATAGCCGAGATATTTTCTATGTTTGTAGAAAGGTTATCGAGGAATCCTTCTTACCTCAAATCTCTTAGGCCGCGGGTTAAAAGTGACATCCAAATCGATCAGATAATCGCCAAGAACGATTTCATGGACCTCTTCTTCATCACATTCTACACTGCGAATACCTTGATGAAAATTGAATATTGGGAGAGAAGCCTGACCATTGATAGGGCTTCTGATCTTTATTCTAGGCTCATACGAGAATATCTGGGTTTTGACATGCCAGGTGAGTATTGGCTCTTACACCATATCTTACCCGAAGCAATAATGTATGTCCCAAGTTATCTGGTTGCTGCTGTGAGAGCTTTTGAACTAGAGAGATATATAATGGCTAAATTCGGTGAGACGTGGTGGAAGGAAAAGGAAGCTGGAGCGGAACTCAGAAATATAATGCACCCAGGTGCGAAATTAGACATAGCAATTTTCTCTCGTCTTGACATGGATGGTTATTTGAAAGAATTGGGTGCAGCCGCTTGAGTGTAATTATCTGGGCATCTGAGTGCTAGGAAGCGAAGACTACACCAAAAAAAATATCTATGTTTTTAGTATAGGAACTTCTTCCAATGCACTTAGCGATTGACTTAGCTGGTCCGCAGTTTGGTTTCCGTATATCAATAAGATTCTGTCATCATCCTTTAGAATGTAACTGCCTAGCGATGCGGGGGACTCTAATTCCTCTCCGTTAACAAACGCTCTGAGTTCCTCCGTCCCATTTGAACAGTACTCTTGTTGTCCCTGTTGATTGGAAGTTTCTTCGCCAATAGAGAAGCAACTACCCTCAATATTCATATTTTCGCTCCTTAAAAATTCACCGAATGGTACTCTATCAGTATGCCGATGCAAAGTGAATCCATCACCTCCTTCAACATGAATG
>JAATVS010000242.1 GCA_014523695.1 Nitrososphaerales archaeon TH5895 | reverse complement strand
CCGAATATGTTATACAATACCCCACCCGTAGTCAACCCAATGATACTTGCCACCCCTGTTACACTACCTGCGACTCCCTGCACTGCCCCTTGATAGACAGGCCCTGCGCGCCTCGAGAGGATCGACATTATGGATGGCCACATAAGCCCGTTGCCAACTGCAAACAAAACAGCCGCAAAATAAATCAAGAAAATATCTGACGATATAAACAAAATGAAATTCGAACCTAAAATCGCACTACCAATGATCACCAATTTTTCCTCTGAGAATCTTTTTAATGCTTTTCGAAGTATTGGGCCTTGTACCAATATCATGATACCACTTAATACTGCATAAAATATTCCCATTTCTGTTACTGTCCATCCTAAACCTGATACTGCGTGAATTGGAAAAGCAGTGTAAAAGATGTTAAATCCAACAAAAACAAAGAAGTATAGGATGAGTAAGAACGAAATGTATTTTAGCTTGAAGACATCTTGCAATTTCAGTCTCTTAGGATTAGCTGCCTTGTAACATTCCTTGCATTCAAATGCGAAAACCTTGCCAACACTATCTTTTTCGGGAATTTGCATTACGATCGAAGATTTGGATTCTTTTAATACAAAGATAATTACTACCAAGACCGCTAAAGAAAGAATCATGGCTACCAACACAGGCAGTATTTCTCCGTATACGGTTCCACTCAAGATCCCTGCGAGTGCAGGTCCAATAACAAAACCAAGATTAGAAGCCATTCCCATTTTCCCAAAGTTTCGGCTCCTGTTTTCATCAGATGATATATCGGCAACATATGCGTCAGCAACAGAAACATTTCCACCGGTAAGGCCATCAACTGCTCTGGCTAGAAATAGAACAGCTAATGGAAGAGTTATAACAAAAGTTCCAATTATTGCAGAGTTAACTTTGAACAGATCACTCACTGGCAAAAATAAGGCAACAAAGAAAATTATCCATCCAGCTAAAGTACCTAAATGACTAAGCAACAGAATTTTTCTTCTTCCATAAAGATCGGACCATCTTCCCAATAGTGGAGCCCCAATTAGTTGAAATGCAGGATATGTCGCAGAAAGAATACCATAAACTAATGCGTTTCCACCGAAATCGGTCACTAAAAAAACCAGAAAAGGTAGAACTATGCTAAAACCAAGGGTTCCCACAAAATTAATCAACAATAACGGTAAAATTGAGATTCGTTCTTTTTGTACACTGGTCACTACTAGCCTGTAACCAAAGTATTAATTTAAGATTTTTTAGCAGCCTTAACTTGTTCATTTTACAGCTTTGAAATTTCCTAAAAATCTTCACCAAACTTCCCATAAGATCTCAGAAATAATCCCTACAAAAATGGCACGAAAACGAATTGCTTATATGTATTCTAATAAATTTGTATGCTTATGCATATTACCTCAGACCCTGTTTCGTACTTACCTAAGGTCATGTTTTTCACCAAAGGTAAAGGGAGTCACAAGGATTATCTCACAAGCTTCCAATTAGCCTTAAATGATGCCCAGATATCTGATGTGAATCTCGTCTCTGTTTCCAGCATAATGCCTTCACAATGCAAAATTGTTAGTGTGCAAGAAGGCAGAAGACACATTATACCAGGCCAGATAGTATTTAGTGTCATGGCAAGATCTGCCACCAATGAACCAAATAGACTGATTGCTGCATCTATTGGATTAGCTAGACCTTCAAACAATAACCATTATGGGTTTCTTTCCGAACATCATTCAACAGGAGAAACAGCTCAAAGAGCAGGTGACTATGCTGAAGATATGGCGATGGAGATGCTTGCTACTACCCTGGGTTTGGCAAGTGATCCTACACTATCTTGGGATGAAAGAAAAGAGGAATGGAAACTATCAGGCAAAATATACCGAACACAGAATCTTACACAGTCTGCCGAAGGTAATAAGGATGGTCTCTGGACTACTGTTGTGAGTGCGGCTGTCTTTATAGTGTAGCTTATTCAAGTTTTCAATGTGAAATCACCTGTAATCCTGAATTAACGATAAGGAATGGATTGAATTCGATGCAGAATTAATTACTCTCATAGTTCAACATTCCATTTTATTTTACTTAACTATCAGGTACGATCCTATAAATAGATCCCTGGCTTTTGTGGAAGGTTAGTATGTACAAATAACCATCAGGTCCAACTTCTAGATCGGTAACGCCAGCAAATCCTGTTGCAAATACTGCCTCATTACTTTCCTCCGTTGTGTTTGCAATCTTATCGGAAAGCCGACCGTCAAGTAATAATGATTCCCTATTACCGTCGGTTTTGTTGCCGTCATTGCTATTGCTGTTGTTGTTAAGCAAATCAAAATGATAGATGTTACCATTATTAATATCTGCTGCAAATAAATCGTGTTGATATCTTTCACCTAATTGCTGACTATCAAAAAATCTTATTGCTGTAACACCTACGGTTTGATTCCATGTAAATTCAGGGTGACTATATGTACTATTTTCTGAAAGATGTACAAGATCATTTTTAGGAACCGATTCGATTGGAACATACTTACCTCCAAAATATGAGTCTGCTCTCCAAAACCCTTGAAGTTTATTCCATCCGCTGTTGAAACCAGGCTCAACTAAGTTAATCTCATCGCCAAATCCTGGTCCATTTTCACTATCCCATAGTTTCCCCGTCAACGGGTCAAAATCTATTCCGAAGCTATTCCGTAAGCCATATGCATAGACACCCCCTGGAATTTTAGAAGTAGTAATCGGGCCTGCTGCAACAGGATCGCCATCTTTGCTAACTCTATATACGATACTTGAATTCTCGAATGCTGCCCCTGTTTTAACATTCTGCGTGTAGGTCGAGTGCTCTTCCAAGTCGCCTATTGTAATATATAAATTATCATCGGGGCCGATCAGAACTACACCTCCATTATGATGGGTACCGAAACTGGGCGGAACGCTCAAAAGGAGCTCAGGATTCATCAACTTGGTGTTGCTTGCATTATCTAGGGAGATTTCATACTTGTAAAGACGATTCCCAATTTCCACAGCTCCATCCTTCTCTACCTCTCCCTGAGCTTCTGTGTAGTAAACAAATGCATATGACTTGTTACTTCCATTATTATCTGTCGATACGTCAATTCCTAGCAATCCACTTTCATCTTCCGTAACAACAGTAACATCTAAAACTGGTTCCTGTTGAATGTTCCCATTGTGGATTAGTCTTACCATTCCGTTATTCTTTTCTAGAACTAGAATATCTGTTGAATTCAAAAAGACCAAATTAGAAGGATATTGTAGACCTTCATATACGAGTTCAATTTTTAGATCTGAATTATTAGAAACAATAGTTGGAGTTTTCCCTTTTTGCGATGCCGGTGGCGGTGATTTAGTAGAAGGAGGCAATTGTTGAGCTGAAGTTTCTGGGAACATCGCTGGCATTGAAACCACCGTATGGATGCTAATTAGGGATAATAAAGTCACCAAAACCAATGATATTCTAAGGAACAATTGTTATACGTAGTCTACATCTCTGCCTCATTTATATACCGTTATCCTATTTCATAATTACCAAGAACCAATGACAGGTCTTTCACATATTCTCTCTTCAATTCTATTCACATGTTCTTCACGCCGTGTGATAATTATCTAGACACTAGTTACAATGGTGTTTATGATATGTAACAAAGGATTCTCCTATCTTTGAATAGTTGTCGAAGGTTGAGATTTGCCGAAGAAGGCCTTTACGTTTGGACGGTAGAGATAGTAGAGAATTACCCCATTAATAGCTATACCTACTATCTGAGCAATGATCCCAGTTACAAAACTATTCGTGTCATCAATAAAAGATGCATTAAACATACTTGCAGTGATACCAGAAACTATTTGGACCGCGATTGCAATAATTGTTAATATAACCGTTAT
>JAATVS010000241.1 GCA_014523695.1 Nitrososphaerales archaeon TH5895 | reverse complement strand
CCAAATCGTAACGCCTCCTGTTCTTGCAAGTAACGTTCCTGAGGATTCACGAGTAACCTGATTACATTACTCGCAAAATCAGATACTTTGTCACAAACACACAATGCTCCGTTATCAATATTGAGTCCCTGAGCCCCAACTGAAGTGCTAACTATAGCTTTTCCAGCTTTTAGCGCCTCTAAAATCTTTACCTTAATTCCTCCTCCTATTCTGAGAGGACACACGACAACTTGGGCAGCTTTATAGAATGGATTAATTGATTCGACATAGCCGGTGACTTCGATATGTGAGGATTTGCTACTGGTGTTCATTAAGGCGAAGACTTCAGCCGGTGGGGAATTACCAACTAGATATAGTATTGTAGTGGGGACCTTGTTGAGAATCAAAGGAAAAATGCACTTGGAAAAGTATAGTGCTGCATCAACATTTGGTTCATATGCAAAATTGCATACAAAGAGAATTGATGGACCTTTGCCGCCTTGGAAATTCGAGTATATACTATTCTCAAAAAAATTCTTTCTTCCGTATGAACGCAGTTGTACTATACTGGGTTCATGGTCGATCCCGTTAGGAATTATTTGGACGTCGACATTGGGTTCTAATCGCTTTATAGTTGCTTGATCTTCGGCGGTAAGGGCAATTACTTTTGTAGCTCCTCTCCAAAAAGTCCGTTCCCAAAAGAACGTAAAATAGTATTCACGCCAGCTGGAAAAAAAATCATGAGAAGATCTTGATAAAAAAGTTCTTTGCAAATCAAGAGAATATTCAATATTATGTTCAACAAGCACAATGGGAAGATCTAGGTTCCTTGGAAGTAGTTGCATCAGATAATAACCCTCTAGATGCACTAGATCAAAGCAATGATCCATGAACAGTTGAGAGATTCCCTGTACCCCTTCTTCTGAATGGTATCTGTTCATTAACCATGGACGTCTTCGAGTATGCCCATTTATATCCGCCGGATTTGATATTCTAAAAAGACTTATGCTCGCACAATAAGGCTGTAAATGCCTCAAACCTAGGTTATCTATTTCTGGCTCAATGGTTAAAGAGCATAAATGTATTTTGATCCTTTTTCCTAACCTTGAAATCAGCTCGTATTCCCTTCTACGACCTCCGCTGACGGGTGGAAACGGGAGCTGAGCAGTTAGGAATAGTATTTCCATTTGGGGCAACCCCATATTCTTTTTGGCTATATTACAATAAGATGACATGGCTAATAATACTTTCAAAATACCTCTTAGTCAAAATAAACGTGTGACGTAAAGACATAGGAAGATACCACAAAGATCTACACGAGTTGATATTTTTCGAATGCAGGAATATTATTGGATATCCAGTTGATGTAGTCGTTTAGCAATTACGCACTCTTTCCGTAGGCCTTTCATATTTAGTATATCTTTAAAATGTTCTTCATGCTGATACTAGTTATGAAGCAAGAAACTATTCAAAGGAGAAAAAGGGGCAAAAAGAAAGTTATTTTCAACACTTACAATGAATACAAGGTATTTGAGGGCAGAAAATATACCGGTATGAAGGTGGAAAGAATCTATTAGTGGTATTATGAAAACGTGAGTGGAGAGAGAAAAAGATAATACCTGACCAGTCAGATTTTACCTTCTCGCTAGATAAGAAAAGTGCAGGAAATGCTCCAGAAGGTTCTTGTGTTGCCGTCAGAATAGTGTATCACTGGTATATAGTCGCCCATCAAATTGTCAAAAAAGCGGATGTAAACAAGTATACAACCACAATGACAGGAATCAAATATAAATTAGCTCACAAGCGCGCTGAACAGGAAAATTGGAATATTACTGAACATACACAGAAGAAATTACTAATACGAATATTGGAAGGATTGGCGATTCAATTGAAAGGCGAAAAGAACGAGGGCTCCTCAAAAATAATATTCAAGACATAATTCTAGGTTCTTGAAGGAATTTATTTAACTTTAGGTTGTGTTTAGTGTATGCGAGAGCAGAGGATTGGAGATATACTACGAGAATCAGATCTGAAGCCAGTCACATCTATTATGTTACGATCAACAATTTAGATCGGCTACTTAGTAGATATTAGTATTCAAAAAGCACTAATCAGAGATCCAGAAGTTTGAAAAAATCTAATTGAATTGGTTGAAATCTAATCGATCAAGAATCTTATTTATGATTCTTGTCGTAATGTATGATAAATTCTGTTTCACTCCGGAATGCGACGTTGCATTTGCTGCACATTACAGGTTCTTCATTCTTATCTCTGTTATCTGACATCATGCAAAATCCTTTCAATAAATATGAAAAATCGTTTATAAATATTTCACTTCTTTCAGTAGCCTAAAATGAAACGCTAAGACAATTGATACATCTAACCAGATCTCTTAACGGACGTAAACCATCCTATTTGTTAAAACAGGTCCACATTGGCGTTTTTTTAGCCTAGGTAAACCCAATACCTTAAGAAATAGTTTGGCAATGACTACTGATTTCTCAATATTAAAAAGTAACTCAAGCTTTATCTGAAGGTGGCTAATTTTTCCCTGTGCCAATTGTAGACCGTATCTCCTGCAGGTAAGAGGCTCTTTTTGGCCAGTCCCGTATTTGGCCTTTCCTCTCTACCTCAATTGTGCTACGGGGAACGGGACCGAAACCCGTTACACCATTTTTGCAGGAGACGATTATCATAGGCAAACTTTGTTTAAAAATGCTCACTACGATACTCCCTTTATAATGATGAAAATAACACTAGGTCGGACCCAAGATTACACTATTTAAATCCAAAGTTGCATAATTACAAGTTGTATGGTGAATAATGAAGCTGATTTGATTGGTAGTGTGAAATCCGACCAAAAAAGAAAAACTCGGCAAGACGAGCTACAGCAATCAGGACAATGGGCTCAAGTAGTAGCTCAGGTGATGGAAAAGGTAGTTTCTGGAACAAATATGACCACTACAATTAGTTTCGACAATTTGGAAATTGATGTACCCAGAGCGCAAGGACCGGATGGGCGAGATTTAGGTGGTGCGACATGGAAATTAAATGGCAAAGTAGTTTGGACAACAGAAGCGCACAAAGCTCAAAATCAATAGCAATTACACATCATCGTTCGTGCAAGATACATAGTACATCATCTGAACAAGTGTGATAATGCGGACGCATCACGATTAT
>JAATVS010000240.1 GCA_014523695.1 Nitrososphaerales archaeon TH5895 | reverse complement strand
TAGAACTTGTCTCTGTTTATCAAACCTTTTTTTGTTAAAACATACGAATCTCCAACTTCTTGGACTTCACCTAAATCTTCATCATTTGTCCCTCGAGCTTCCTTCTTAATGATATCATTCCAATCAAGCCCTTCCTCTTTACTACTGTATGACACTAATGATATTATGTTACATAAGATATAACCGTTATAATATACATATCCGCTACAATTACTTATAACGGTAAAGAAATATTGATGATACCATCAGACATTAACATGGATTCCGATATTAAAGCAACATCAAATCAGAACCAAGAAAACAGCTCGTATATGACTGTCAGACCTACGAAAATTCAATACTGTTACCTCATAGTTTCCTCAAAGTATGAAAATGAAGTTCAAAATAAAACAAGGCATATTAAATAAGAAGAAATTCAGGTTATCAACTAGATCATGTCGATACGATTTTCTCTATCCGACCATCTGGATATTCAATGGTTAGTTTTTCTTTAGTGATATCTAGCTCCACTTTTCTGTTCTGAGTAACCTTGTATTTTTTGATAACTATCTCCCCTATTCTTACTGTCCGCTTGTTCACTACTATTTCTTCTCCCCAGATTGGAATTACTTTTTCAATCGCCGAAGTTCCATCCAGATTGGAATTGTCAACTAAAGGAATCTGTTCACAAATCGTTGATTTGGGCGTATTTTCTTGCTCTTGATGTTGCTCGTCTCTGTTTCTACCTTTACGTCTGGTACAGTACTCTACTTTCACATTTTTATTTTTGAAATCGACATTAGTCCTATCTTCTTCTAAGACGTTGTCTTTTATCTTATCCTTTAATTTAGATAGTAGCCCTCCTATGTTCGCCTGATAGGATTCAAGTTCTTCATCATTAAGATATATCACCTCATACTGTACTGGTACTTGTAGCCTTTTAGTAGTAGTGAACCATCTTTTCTCTATTTTAATTTCGTCTACCACTGTCCTCTTTGATAATGAGTATTTCGCCCCAACCAGAGGTACTATATAGTCAGGTTTAACAGATGGATTAGTATCACAATTGTTATCAGTGACTGTGGACGGTTCTTCTCTCGTTCTTATTTGTGGTGACGATGAGGAAGATGATGCTGCTAAGTCAGTAGGATTAGTCTTCGTGCCGAATTTACAACTTTCAGACACTAATTTTCACTCTTGGACAACGTCATTTCTTTTACGCCCTCTTTCGAAGATTTTCTTGATCGCATAGCTTATAGCTATTGAAGCAATGAAAGTGGCAATTTTTCCTCCAATTGACAAACTCTTACTACAAATGTATGTTTCAAAGTATATAATACTAGACGTTAATTCAAGATTAGCATCATGGCTGCGCAGCTAGCTCGATATTCGCAAGAAAAAAGAGCATTTCTACTTTGTGGTCAAGTTTCGTTCTAGACTTTCCATAGCAAGGTAATGCTCTAATCTGTCAGCCATTTCTTCATATTCAAAGATAGTTCCCTTTAGCATGTGTTCAGTGCCATAGTCATTATTTTCTGATGCATTCTTGATCCTGCCTCTTAATGCATCGATTACCTTCTGGACTGAGTGTAAGTCATTTTCGAGCATCATTCTTAACTCTAACATATCATTTCCTTCAAAGTCGACATACGCCAGATCTTTAAATCGTGAAGGATCAGAAATTGGAAGCCCACCAAGAACAGTCAGACGTTCAGATAACTCTTCCGCCTGTTTTCCTATATAGGTGGCATATTCACCTAGGGTATCATGTATGTGCTTCCAGTCAGGTCCCTTTATAATCGCATGTTGTTTTCTAAGTTGTAAGAATAAAACATAACTGCTTGCTATATCTTCATTAAGTTGATTTACAATAGTCTTGCAATATTTCTGAGGTAAACCGATTGGATTTTCTTCTATTTCTCCATACTTTTGTTTAGCACTTATTTTTGATGATTGCATCAGTACATCATTACTTAACATGATATTTAACACTGTAGGGTCCTATTAAATTCGAAGTAAATAATGCTAGTTCTTGATATTATTACCAAGTATCATTTGATGAGTATCAAAGATAGAAGCATCACATGTAGTAGGTAAATATCAATCGACCAAAGTACGGGCGTCAAGCAGATATAGCTGCTTCGATTACTCATCAGTTGGACTGGGAGTTGGATCTTCGGGCTCAGGTTCAGGCGATGAGATATTCAATCTCGCCGTTACGCTTGCACTGCTACTGTCGTTCTCAACTCCAGTCAACCTGCTTGCATTTGTCATATTTTGAGCGTTAACAACCTGTTCGATTGGTGTACTACTACTGACCATAAGACTAGCCATTGCCACACCAATGGTTATGAAGACTGTAAGTTACAACTGTTTCTGCATATCGTTTAATAGTTATTTCCCCCATAAAAAATATTATGGGCGATGAAAAAGCAGACGGTATAGATGCTAAGAAGTATGTGACTTTTTTCTTGTGTAGAATGTATCCGAGAATTTCAAACTCGTTGAAGAATTGGAAGATCATGAAAGTACTCATTGAATTCCATGACATAGCTGGTCCAGGATAAGCAGGTAGGTTCGGGTGACGAGTCAAGACGTGAGGTTCATAAAATAGTCAGCTCCTGCTCTTTTTAGGACCTTCGGTAGTCTTAACCTATCTCCTTTTTATTATGGCTTGAACACAATCTTAGTAGAATCTTCTTTCTTATCAAACATCTCATATGCCTTGGGTGCTTCGTCAAGTTTCATTGTATGACTTATGATCTTGGTCGGGTCTACTCGACCTACTTCAATAAGATGGAGTAGCTGCTCATTATATTTTTTGACAGGGCACTGACCTAATCTAACTTGAAGTTCACGGTTGAATAGTTGTCCGAGGGGAAATTGGTCATAAGCTGCCCCGTAAACTCCTGGAATTGAGATAGTTGAATATTTTCTTGCGGCTTGGCATATCCAGTTTATTACTTGTAATGGATTTGCTGGCTCATAGGCAGGGTTGGACACTTTTGAGTGATCATGACCACTCTTGCTTCTGCTATTACTACCATTACTATTCTCGCCATCATTATTCCTACCAGAGTGTCCTACCGCCTCGTATCCTACCGCATCTATGCATATTACGCCTTTTCCGCCAGTCTCTTTTTTTATTCTTTCGACTGGATCTTCGTTGTCAAAGTTAATAATTTCTGCTCCCAGATCCTTTGCCTTGTTTAATCGCATAGGCCAATGATCTATTGAAAATACTCTAGCAGCTCCATGCAAAAATGAGCTCATAACTGCAAAGTAACCAACAGGTCCTGCACCAAATACTGCTACATCATCTCCTGGTTGAACATCAGCCATATCAGCTCCAAAGAATCCAGTTGGAAATATATCACTTAGAAATAGCACTTGTTCGTCGGTTTTTATACTATCGGGAACTTTTAATGCTGCTACTGTATTTGCAAATGGTACTCGTACATATTCTGCTTGTCCACCATCATATCCTCCAAGAACTTGAGTATAACCAAAAGAGCCGCCTAATTCTCCTTTAGGATTAGACCTATCACATTGAGACCATAACTCATGTCTACAATACCAGCAACGACCACAATTAATATTAAACGGAATTACCACCTTGTCGCCTACTTTAACCTCTTGCACTTGAGGTCCCGCTTCTTCTATGACTCCCATAAATTCATGTCCTAAGGTTTGTCCTGGCTCCATTCCTGGTACTGTGCCATGATAAAGTTGTAAGTCAGAACCACACAACGCAGTAGATGTAACACGTAATATCACATCTTCTGAGTGTTGAATACTGGGACGAGGTTTATCATCTAATTGAACGTCATTTGGGCCATGATAGACTAATGCTTTCATACCATTCACGCATGGAGAACAAAGAATAAATAAGTTGATTGACGGCTCAGTAATAATTTTGCAATATTACAACGTGATTCCAAAGATTGAGAACATATTTTTCTCAAACCAACATGGATTATCCTAATAAACTACAGGGTTTGAATCATCTATGTGTAATATTACCTACTAAAAGACAAGTTATAGATAAATGAAAACGCAGAGAAATAGAAATCAGACTATCTCGAGTTGATTAAAGATACAAAAAAGCCCGAATTATGGAAGGGTTAAGTGTCTTCGCTGGTTATTGAGCCCAGATGGCATTGACCCCAATTTTTATTGGAATCAACAGATTAGTTTCTAAAACACACAGAAGAAGGAGATAGTTAACTTTATCACTCACAAATTCTATACTTTTACGCTCATTAGGCAAAAGGAACGCTCTTCCCCGAAGAAAAATGAAATACTAAAAATATTTCTTCAGTATTTCATCCAATCGCTCTTGAAACTTACTGTAAAGTTCCGTATCCTCTTTCTTATCAAAGCTAACTTTTCCTACCTTTTCCATATTTCCTATTGCTTTGTCAAGCTCTGATAAACCAACTGTACATTTTGCTAGTCTGTTTGCCAAAAAGAAGATGGAAGAAAGATGATAATTAACTTTATCGCTCTCCAAATCTATACTCTTAGAAGGAGAAAGATATTATCAAGTGAGCGCCTAAGCTTTTGAGCGCACTCTTCTAAGCAATCACTATTTC
>JAATVS010000239.1 GCA_014523695.1 Nitrososphaerales archaeon TH5895 | reverse complement strand
GGATTCAGAATCAGGCTTATGACTACAATTCGGCAATCTTACAAAAAGATAGTACAATATGGAGATAACCAAAATTAAGACAGATAGTAATGGTACAACCCCAGGAAATCTAGTGGAAGCAAGTGACATCACATTCGGATACGCACCTCACAAGCCGATACTAGAAAATGTAAGTACCAAGATTCCTAAAGGAAGATTCGTAGGCCTACTTGGGCCAAGTGGTTCAGGAAAGTCTACTCTTCTAAAAATAATTATTGGCTTACTGAAACCATGGAAAGGAACAATAAGATTCTTAGACAATAGTAGCACCAATCCCTATGCGTATTCTTCAAAGAATATAGGATATGTACCGCAAGTAGAAAGTATTGATTGGAACTTTCCTGTAACTGTTAAAGAAGTTGTTGGGATGGGAATTTGGGATAGATCAGGTATTGCACCGTGGTTTTCAAAAGATGCCGATGTAAAGATGGGAGTAATATTAGATGATCTCGGAATTTATAATTCGGAGTTCAGGAATAGACAGATTCGAGAGCTTTCTGGAGGAGAGCAGCAAAGAGTATTTCTTGCAAGAGCATTAATTCGTAAGCCTACCATATTGGTATTAGATGAGCCTATTTCAGGAGTCGATTATAATACTCGGGAAAAGATATTGGAGATTTTGCGTTCATTAAATCATGACCTAGATATGACAATAATAATGACTACTCATGATCTCGGCGGGATAGGAAAACGGCTCCCTTGGGTTATATGTATGAATAAAACAGTAATTGCGGAGGGTGATCCTTCATTGATACTGACCAAAGATAATTTATTGAGAACGTACGGTCTCGCAGAGGACAATGATAGTATTAATACTAATGACAATATTTCTGATAGTAACACTGATACCCTTCCAATTCCTACTGAACACATTTTTCCTTCGCCTGACAGGATGAAAATAAAAAATGATGATGACACTTGAATTAGCAGGAAGATGGGAAAAAGTGAATAAAAAAATGACAAGAAGGAGGAATCAATAATTTGATTCCATTATTGTTATTCTCGATATTACCAATTCATACAACCACATTACTATTTTTAGAATCACTTCTTGAGCCATTCACATACGAATTCTTTACGAATGCAATCCTAGTATCTATTCTGGTTGGAGGAGTATGTGGCTTAATGGGTGTATACATCGTGCTGAGAGGAATGAGTTACATTGGTCATGGAATGTCTCATGCTGTATTCGGTGGAGCAGTCGTTAGCTATATTGCCGGTTTTAATTTCTATCTTGGAGCCGCAGTTTGGGGCTTTGTATCTGCATATCTGATCAATGAGATAACCAGAAGAAATAAGGTAAAGGCAGATGCAGCAATAGGAGTAGTCACAACTGCAGGGTTTGCAATTGGTGTGCTGTTGATTAGTACGACAAGAAGTTATACTAGGAACTTTGAAGCTCTATTATTTGGTAATATCCTTGGAATAACAGATCAGGACTTAGCCGTTATCGTGCTGGTAACATGTATAACTGCATTCTTTATATTCTTCTATCAGAAAAGATTACTTTTTACTCTATTTGATAAGGAAACGGCCAAGGTATATGGAGTACGAACAGACATGGTAGAATTGATTTTCTCATTAATTCTTGCGGCCGTTATAATAGCATCGATGAGTAGCGTCGGCGTTACCTTGATAGCTGCTGCCATTGTTGCTCCTGCCATTTCTGCCAGAATGCTTACGAATAACTTTATGAAAATGGTTGTCGCCTCGACTATTATTGGCATTTTGACGGCCTTTCTAGGTATGTATACTAGTTATTTCCTTGATTCTGCATCAGGTGCTACAATAGTATTATTTGGAACCGCAGCGTTCGGTGTGAGTTCATTGTTTGCATATATTCGAAGGTTGTATCAAACACATTCACATGAAAAATCCATCAAGCATTCACATCCTCACCTTCATGTAGGAGAACATACGCATAAACACAGGACCTAAACAAGTCATGAATCATTGCTATATGCATAACAAAAAAACTAAAGGTAAGTGAAAGAAGTGGGGGATTTAACTTACCTAATATATTCCAGATCTTGAGGAGTTGACGTCACTTGAAGAAGTGTTACTGATATGTGTGGAGAGCTTAGACATAATATGTGATTTAGATGCGGCTCCTATAATTCCGTCTACTGCTTTTCCATTCTTAAATATTGCGATCGTAGGAATGCTTTGTATACCAAAAGTACTTGCTATCATCGGATTCTCATCTACATTAAGCTTACCAAATACTGCTTTTCCATTCAGTTCCTTAGATAGTTCTTCTATTACTGGAGAGACCATTCTGCATGGTCCGCACCAGGGGGCCCAGAAATCAACAATTAGTAGCGGATACTTACTAGCCATCTCATTGAAATTATGATCTGTCAAAGTAATAGGGGTGGATGTAGTTGACTGATTACCCTGAACATGATCATTTCTGTTTGTCCGATGAGAAAATTCATTCATTTTTCGTTGCATTATCCGTTCGAGTTCTTCATCATGGCCATTAGTCCTGTCATTAATGCTATTATTATAATATTGCATGTCCTTAATATTCGCCTATAAAACATAGTACGATTCCACTTATTAAGTATTACGCTTTTGCCAAATGTGTACAAAACCTTTTATTGCACTTTTTCCAATAGTTATGTGAACTGTATGATGGAAGGGAATAGTTAACATGAGATCTATTAATCTCTTTATGGATACTGATTGTACGTGTAAGAACTTGCTGGAATGTCTTTATAATTTATCGCCTTCAGACTTAGATATATTAGTAGCGTTGTTTAGATCTAAAGAACCTCTCACATTAGAAGTAATTTCTAGGCAGTTAAGAAAGGACAAAGGTACTATATTTAGATCATTGCAAAAGTTAGTTAGTATCGGTTTTTGTGTGAAAGAAAGTAGAAACTTAAGAAATGGAGGTCAGTATCATACCTATCGAGCAACGAGTATCGATAGAATAGAGAGAGCTACAGAACTTAGACTAAAGGAAATACAAAAATCGTTATCTAGGCTAATAAAAAGATTTAAAGAAGACATCCAACAATTGATAGAACAATAAGCTATGCGAAATTTGGATATCTATAATAGATGAGTCTAAGTATAAGGTGAGAACTTCTTATTGATATAATGCCTTGAATCGGACAAATATCTGACTTTTGAGACAGGAGTATTGAAGCTCTAAATTATTTGAAATAGATGAATATAAGTAGTGCAAATTCTTGAATATTAGTAGGTACCATGGCTAACGCATTTAGATCTTTATTTGGCAGGGATGATAATAATACTTTCATAGCGCTATCGATTAATCATCTCAAAAATAGTATTAAAACAGATCCTGCTATTCCTCTACTCATTATAAGCTTGGGCATTTTATTGACTGCAAGTTCAGGCAGCTGGGATATTACTAACCACCTTTTGAATAGACCTGAAACTTTTTTCTCCCCGCCTCACGCTGGGCTATACTCTGGTGTAGTATTGGTCTTATTTGGATCATTGATGACATATCGCTATCACCGACATAGTGGTAAAATATCTGACATCCAAACCAAAAAATCTCTTCCGACTTACTTACGGCTGGTAATAGTAGGAATCGTTATGTTGATCTCAGCTGGTCCTTTGGATTTTGCTTGGCATACAGCTTTTGGACTTGACGGTTTGTTGAGTCCGCCACACGCCGTGCTTACAATGGGCTTGGTTTTATGTAGTATTGGTGCATTCCTCGGATTGATTAGAAAAAATAATTACTATGGCAGAATGAGAACAAAGACCAACATAATGACTAATGACGATAATTATTCTATAGTTGGACTGAAAAACATAAGTCGTAACGATACCACAACACTTACCAAAAGGTCATTGTTGTACATCATAATAGCAATTACGGCGATTTGGATTACGGTCTCTGGCATAATTCATATGGTTTCTCTTCCATTTTCCGATACTGATTACTTCAAATTTAATCCCAATCCCCTATTGGCTGGATTAATTGCTACTTTATGTTTCCCATTTCTTGTGTCTTTTATATTATTCACTTCGTGGGAAATAACCAAGAAGTTTGGCATGCTATTTGCTAGTGGAATGGTTTTTATTTTTATCAACCTAGTTACGACAATACTTCCAAATGAAAACCTGGTGCCTATGATTCCATTTTACTTATTAAATGTGATTCCTATCATATTGATTGATGTGTTACTTTCATTACCAGCTTTAGGAATATCATCACCAATATTACTTTCACAAACACGAAAAAAGATCGTTAAGATGTTAGCAGGAATTGTATTGGGACTAACATTCTTTATGTTATACTTTCCTTTAATTACTCATACATATAATGAGGTTTCAATTAATCCGCAACCGGTATGGCCAAGTGTTACAGCTTCAATATATTTTGAAATGATCGATGAGATGTTTCCCTTATTGGTTGTCTCATCAATGGCAGCAGGCATTCTGGGTGTTATCGTTAGTTCAAAACTAACTGCCCTAGCCTTGCATGATATTCATGGAATGACAAAGTAGTTTAATGAACTGGATATTCCAATTAATTCAAATACTAAGATCAAAAAAATTCCATTTCATGCAATCAGAAGGGCAAGGACATGGTATATTCTTGATAGATTTCTTAGCAGTAGCTGAAGACTTACGTTCATGATTCATTCGTAATATCATAATCTCTGTCTATTTCTCTTCTTCCTTCCCTTTCCTTTTCTTAGCATGATTACAACGATTATTATTATCGAAAATGAAATAACTATTGTAAGCACTCTCATATGAGACTCTATCTCACTTGCAGAAGCATTAGGGAACGGATTAAGAAGGCTTGGTGGAGCCTGATGAGGTACGAATACATTGAATGAGGCAAGAACTTGTACATCAGCGCCCTTGTCTATTCTAGTTATTACTTGGTGAGTACCGTCGTCTGGGAAGATATATTCAACTGAAAAATCTCCGTCTCGCACAGTAATGTTTTCGAATTTGAACAATCTTTGACCATTCGTTACTACTACTCTTGCGTCAAAATCTTTAAGATTTTCATTGTTAGTCATGTTGATAACACTGAATTCTAGTTTAGTAAATGTGTCAATGATCGGTCTTTCCGGTTGATAAGTAAAAAGGATTTTCACAGCATCTTTTTGACTTATCCACTCTTGAGTTTCGTTAAGAGGCGATGTCACATCGCTTGATGCCTGGGAAAAGGTCACTGGGGGTAGAACATTGTTTATACCCCCTATATCTGCTACCATCATAGCAAAAAATGACATGAGCAGTATTATGATCACACTGTACAAACTACCTATCTTTGTATATTCAAATTTTCATGAATAAAAACCTGTTTGGATGCTAATGTACGTCAGTACCTATCATGTAGTAAACGATTGAGACACCTTTTCCTGGTATTACTAACGATATTGCATCACTGGATGGAATAAATTGGTTATCCTAGCTACTAAGAGGCGAATAAATAGATTAAGCACTTGCATGAAGAAATACTATGACAAGATTTGTTAAGCCGTCCATTATTTGCTGTCTTATCTCTATTTTATGGTGCTCATTATTGCTTGCAACTAAACTCAAACTTATTGACTCTTATCTATTGTCAATATAGCTATATGTGTTACTATTTATTTTATATACTATCATTCACATGG